>CALJKZ010000431.1 GCA_937983085.1 uncultured Gemmatimonadales bacterium | reverse complement strand
CGCGCCGAGTCGGGCTTGGCGGTGCCTTCCATGATGCCCGGGATCTCGCGGAACTGACGGCGCACTTCGTCCACCATACCCTGGGCCGCGCGACCCACGGCGGTCATGGTGAGCGCAGCGACGAAGAAAGGCAGCGCGCCGCCGAGGAAGAGGCCCATCACCACCACCGGGTCGACGATGTCGATTCCCGTCTGCTGGAGGCCGACCTTCGAGGAGTAGGCGCTGAAGAGGGCCAGCGCGGTGAGGGCCGCGGAACCGATGGCGAAGCCCTTCCCGATGGCCGCCGTGGTGTTGCCGATGGCGTCCAGGGAGTCGGTGATCTCCCGCGTCTCCGGCCCCAGTCCGCTCATCTCGCTGATGCCGCCGGCGTTGTCGGCGATGGGTCCGTAGGCATCCACGGACATGGTCACGCCCACCGTGGCCAGCATGCCCACCGCCGCGATTCCGATGCCGTACAGGCCGGCGAAGGAGAACGCGACGCCGATGGCAACGCAGATGAGGATTACCGGAATGACCGTGGACTCCATGCCCACGGCGAGACCGGTGATGATGTTCGTCGCCGCGCCCGTCTGGCTTGCCCCGGCGATCTTGTTCACCGGACCGGCCGCCGTGTAGTACTGGGTCACCATCCCGATGAGGACCCCGGCCAACGTACCGGCGAGGATGGCGATCCACGGCCCGATGACGGGATAGATGTCCCCGGTGGCCGGGTCGGCGTAGGTGATGCCCAGGCTCTGGACCACGAAGTACATGGCCACGAGGAAGATCCCGCCCGCGATCCACGTGGTACCGTGAAGGGCGTGGGAGGGATCGCGCTTCTCCAGCACCTTCATGAAGGAGATGCCCAGGAGCGAAGCCACCAGACCTACCATGACGGTGAGGATGGGCAGCGCAACCGCGGCGGCGCGGTGCTCGACCATGGCCGGTGCCGTAGCCGCGATGGCGATGGTCGCCACCATCGAGCCGACGTACGACTCGAAGATGTCGGCACCCATGCCGGCGACGTCACCGACGTTGTCGCCCACGTTGTCGGCGATGGTGGCGGGGTTCCGAGGATCGTCCTCCGGGATGCCCGCTTCGACCTTACCCACGAGATCGGCGCCGACGTCGGCGGCCTTGGTGTAGATCCCTCCGCCGACGCGCGCGAAGAGCGCGATGGAGCTGGCGCCCATGGCGAAGCCGGACACCACCTCGGCGAACTCGGTGAACTCTGCGAGGCTACTGGCCCCCGCGCCGTAGATGAAGTAGAGAACGCCCAGTCCCAGCATGCCCAACGCCGCGACGGCGAGCCCCATGACCGCGCCGCCGAAGAAGGCGATCCGGAGCGCCTTGCCCTGCCCTTCCTTGTTCGCCGCGGCCGACGTCCGGGTGTTGGCCCGGGTTGCCGCCTTCATGCCGGCGAAGCCCGCGATGACGGAGCTCAGGGCACCGAACACGTAGGCCACGGCCGACGTGGTGCCGATGGCCACGGCCAGCAGGACCGCGACTACGGCCACGAATCCGGCGAGCACGATGTACTCGGTGCGAAGGAACGCCATGGCGCCGTCGTGGATCTGCTCACCCAGGTCCACCATGGTCTCGTTGCCAGGATCCTGGCGCTTCACGTAGCCGTAGATGCCGCCTGCCACGCCGAGGCCGATGAGGCCCAGGAGCCAGGCGAATCCGGTCAAGTCGACGAAGTTCATCGAATGTGTCTTCCTTGGTTCGTCGTGCTTTGGTTGTAGTGCTCTGCTCGGGTGCTGCTATCGATTGAAGCGGTTCATGGCCGCTTCGATTCCCTCGTGGATCCACACTCCCGCCGCTTCGGAAAGCTCGGGGAGCAGTCCCACCACCACGTCTTCGTCGTCCTCCGGCATGGGAGACAGGACCCAATCCGACAGGTCGTGCCCGTCGGGCTTGCGTCCCACCCCGATTCTCAGGCGCGCGTAGTCCTCCGACTGGAGCGCGCCCGCGATGGACTTGAGGCCGTTGTGGCCCCCCGCCCCCCCGTCTGGCCGAAACCGAATCCGACCGACGTCCAGGGAGGCATCGTCGACCACCACCAACAAGTCGTCGGTGGGGTCGAAGTCCTCGACATCGCGAAGCGTCCTCAACGCCTGGCCGCTCCGGTTCATGTAGGTGGTCGGCTTCATCAACCGCACGCCGACACCGTCCACCCGTCCTTCACTCACGAGCGCGCGACCGTCACGCACGAAGGGCTCGAAGTCCCAGTCGTACGCCATCCGGTCGACCGCCCACCATCCGACGTTGTGCCGAGTGGCGTCGTAGTCGGGCCCGGGGTTCCCGAGCCCGATAACGACCTTCATGCGACGCGTCGATCAGGAACGAGGGGCTCAGCCCTCGTCCTCGTCGTCGTCCGACCCTTCGCCGTCGACATCCGACTCGCCCTCGGGTGCCTCCTCGCCGTCGGCGGCCGCTTCGACGCCCTCCTCGTCCTCTTCGGCCTCCAGCTCCTCCAGAGCCCTCGGGACCGACACCGAACAAATTGTCCGCTCCAAGGCGATGGTGACCTCCACGCCCTCGTCGAAGGTGATGTCGGAGACGTGGAGGACGTCGTTGACCTCCAGGTGGCTCACGTCGATCTCGATGACCTCCGGGATCTTCGACGGGATGCAGCGGATGGGCAGGTCGTGGATGACCTGCTCCAGGACGCCACCTTCCATCTTGACCCCGATGGGCGTGCCCACCAGCTCCACGGGCACGTCGACGTCCACCTCGACGCCGGCTTGAATCCGGTAGAAGTCGACGTGGAGGATATGGCCCTTCCAGGGGTGGGTCTGGATCTCCCGGACCAGGGTCTGGATGGGCTCCTTCTCGCTCTCCAGATGCAGCTCGACTATGGTGGTGTCCACCGAGATGCTTCGGAAGAGATGGTCGGCATCGTGGGTGTTGAGCTTCAGATGCAGGGTGTCGGCGTCCCGGCCGTACACCACCGCCGGCACCTCGCCGGCCTGCCGCATCTTCCGGGCGGCGCCCTTGCCGGTGGCCTCGCGAGGCTCGGCCTTCAGTGTCGCTGTCGTCGCAGTCATGTCTCTCTTGTCTCCTGATTGTCGGCCCCCGGGCTCTCCCGGGGCCCTTTCCCTCAGTCGTCGGGGAGCATCTCGAAGAGCTGGCTCACCGATTCGTTCGAATGGATGTGGTCGATGGCCTTCGCAAGAAGGTCGGCCACGGAGAGGATCCGCAGGTTGTCGAAGTGCTTCTCCTCAGGAATGTGGATGGTGTTGGTGACCACCATCTCCTCCAGCGGCGAGTCCTTCAGCCGCTGTACCGCCTCGCCCGAGAACAGGGCGTGGGTGGCGGCGGCGTAGACCTCTTTCGCCCCGCGCTCCTTCAACGCATAGACCGCGTTGGACAGCGTCCCCGCGGTGTCCACCATGTCGTCAACGAGGAGGCACGTCCGCCCGTCGACCTCACCCACCACGTTGAGGACCTCGGACTGGTTCGGTCCCGGTCGCCGCTTGTCGATGATGGCGAAGGTTGCGCCGAGCCTCTTGCTGAAGCCCCGAGCCATCTTGGCCGAGCCCACGTCCGGAGCCACGACGACGAGTTCGTCGAACTCTTTGGCCCGGAAGTACTTCGTGATCACCGGCGCCGCGTAGAGGTGATCCACAGGGATGTCGAAGAAGCCCTGGATCTGGTGCTGGTGGAAGTCGATGGAGACCACCCGATCGGCGCCGGCGGCGACGATGAGGTTGGCCACCAGCTTCGCTCCGATGGAGACCCGCGGCTGGTCCTTACGGTCCTGTCGCCCGTACCCGAAGTAGGGGATGACGGCGGTGACCCGCGCGGCCGACGCCCGTTTCGCCGCGTCGATGAGCAGGAGCAGCTCGAGGATGTTCTCGGCAGGCGCGTTCGTCGACTGGACGATGAAAACGTCTCGGCCCCGGGCATTGCGGTCGATGCGGACGAAGATTTCTTCATCGGCGAACTGCCGGATGGTCGCCCCGTCAGGCGATTTCCCGATGATCTCGCCGATCTCCCCCGCCAGGGGCCGATTGGATCGGCCGGCGAGAAGGAGGAGGGGCCCCCGTCTGAATGTGTCGTCCATGAGCTGGGGTCGGGAACGTGCTCGTGACGTGCGACGGACAGGAGGGAGGAGGAGGTACGACGGGCCGGAGGGTAA
>CALJKZ010000430.1 GCA_937983085.1 uncultured Gemmatimonadales bacterium | reverse complement strand
GATCGTCCGCGGGCACCACGAGAAGCTCGACGGGTCCGGCTACCCCGACGGCGTGACCGGGGAGCACCTCTCCCTCGAGACGCGGATCATGACGGTGTGCGACATCTTCGACGCGCTCACCGCGTCGGACAGGCCGTACAAGAAGGCCATGCCCGTGGAGAAAGCCATTCAGATCCTCCGATGGGAGGCGGAAGAGGGCATGCTCGACACCCAGGTGGTGGAGCTCTTCGCCGAAAGCGAGGTGTACCGGAAGGTCCTCGATTCGGATTGGCGGGAGTTCTAGCGGTCCCGCCCCCTGCCGCGTCGAAGGACTCGACGGGCAGGGGACGGGCCGAGTTACCGACCTACCTGGACGACCAGAGCCAGTTGTAGCTCAGTCGGATGTAGTAGTACCCACCGTTGAACCCGTACGGCGTGCTCTCGGGGTAGAGTGCACCCAGGTCCGACGCGTTCGGGTTCTGGTCCGGATAGGTGTTGAAGATGTTGTTCGCGCCCACGGCGAAGGTCGCGTTCTCCATGAGGGGAACGGTCACCTCGAGGTCGAAGATGACGCTCGCCCCGTACCGCTGATCAGGGTCGCTGAGCTCGGAGTCGTAGAAGCCGTCGTAGTAGGTACCGCGTACGAGGCCCGTTACCGCACCAAGATCATGCCAGACGCTCGCCACGCTGCGGAACCGCGGCAGCGCCCGCTCGAGCTGATCCACCCGGGAGTCATCCACGATGTCCGGGTTCCGCTCGGTGACCTTCGTCCCCGTGTAGTTGAACAGGAGACTCACGTTGGTCGCGGGGCCCGGCGAATAGTTCGCCACAAGGTCGATTCCTTGGGTCCGCGTCGCGAAGTCGTTCGTGAAGAAGCGGAACTCCGACAGGTTGGCCGCGCTCGTGATGCCCTCGGAAACGAGCTGATCGACCTCCGCATCGGTCAGCGTGAAGTCGCTCGTCTGAGCAAAGCGGTCCGTGATCGAGATCCGGAAATAGTCCGCCGTGAGCCGCCAAGCTTCGCGCTCGTACACCACGCCCGCCGCGAGACTGATGGATGATTCCGGCTGCAGCTGCTCGCCGCCACGAAGCCGTGCCACCGCGGACGTCGACGGAATGGTGCCCCGGTTCACCAGGTCACCGATGTCGGTGTCGAAAACCGTCGACACGTTGAAGGCGTTCTGCTGGCCAGGGGTCGGCGCACGGAATCCGGTGTTGGCGCTCGCGCGGAACGCCACCTGGTCGGTGGCTTCGACGCGGGCCGAGATCTTCCCGGTGGCCTTGCCGCCGAAGTCCGAGAAATCCTCATACCGAGCAGCGAGCCCGATCTACCAGGGGTCGTTGGCACGACCGAGATTCAGGTCCGCGTAGACCGCGATGTTGCGTCGGGCCCAATCGCCCGATGCGAGAGGGCTGAAGCCCGGGAAGCCGTTGGAGGCGGAGCTGAACCCCTGGGCCGCATAGGGCCCGATGGTCCACGAGTCCTCCTCACCCTGACCGATCTCGAAGCGCTCTTCACGCCGCTCGAGACCGCCGGCGAGGCTGGCGACCTCATTGATCCGATACGACAGATCGAGGTTCAGGCTTAGCTCTTCCTGATTGTAGAACCCGGGATCGAAAGACGTCGGGGTCTCCGGGCCCAGAGCCGCGTTCACGGTGTTGTAGATGAAGTAGTCGGCGAGGTTTCTGCCCCAACTCGCGCTCGCGTCCCAGAAGACACCACCGTCGGTCTGGCCCTTCACGCCACCCACCACCGAAGCGTCGACGGCGTGCCCACCGAACTGAGGGGTGAAGCCGCCGGGGAAGCGCTCCTGGAAGGTGAAGCAGTTCGGATCGTCGAAGACCTGCTGCAGGGCAACCGGATCGGGTACGTCGTTGGTGATCGTCACCGTCGGACAGCTCGCGGTCCCGAGGCCCCGCGCTTCGAGGACGTCACCCACGAGGAGGGTCGCTCCGCCGTCGGCCGAGAAGACGCCGCCGCGCGTGTTGGGATTACGGAAGAAGAAGCCGCCGTCGACTTCCTTCGTGGAGAGGCCGCCGAAGGCGTAGACCTGCTCGTCGTCGTCGAAGTTGTAGCCGGTGTTGAGCCACAGCTTGAAGTCGTCCGACACACGAGGGGAGCCCCAGACCTGGGCCGACGGCGTCCGAACGGCGGTGTTGCCGGCCGAGCGCAGAGCCGCCGCGTCGGACCGCTGGATGGCCCGGTCGGTCGGATCCTGGTTGCCGTACTCGAGGCTGAGGTTGGCGAATCCGGACTGCCCGAGGGGAATACCGAAGTTCCCGGCTACGGACACCTGATTGCCGTCGCCGTCCCACTGGCGGCCGGCGCCGTCGACGAAGGTGCCGCCATCGTAGTACTGGCCGGACTTGAACTGCAGCGAGCCACCGGATCGCTCGTTCTTGAGCTGGAAGTTGAGAACCCCGGCGATGGCGTCCGACCCGTACTGGGCCGAGGCCCCGTCCCGGAGAACTTCCACCTGTTGCAGCGCGATGCCCGGTATGGCCGAGATGTCCGGCCCCTGGGCCCCGTCCGAGAGGCCGCCGCCGAGCCACGAGATCACCGCCCCGCGGTGACGCCGTTTGCCGTTCACCAGCACGAGTGTGTGGTCCGAGGCCAGCCCACGGAGGTTCGCCGGCCGCGAGATCGTGGCCGCGTCACTGATGGGCTGCATGTTCACGTTGAACGACGGAATGACGTTACGGAGCATGAAGTCGATGTTCGTCTCGGCCTGCTGCTCGATCTCCCTGAAGGGGATGACGTCGATGGGCACCATCGACTCGGTCACCGTTCGGGGCCGGGTTCGACTACCCGTGACCACTACCTCGTCGAGCTCGAACGCCGATACGCCGAGAACGACGTCGACGTTCACAGTCTGACCGCTACCGACGGTGAACTCCACCGTTTGAAGGCCATACCCCAGCAAGCGCACCTCGAGGGCGTACGTGCCCGCAGGAACGTCCCCGATGGTGAAGGCCCCGGCCCCGTTGGAAAGGGTCACTCGACCCAGGCTCGGCACCTCGACTCGTGCGTTTCCGAGTCCTAGTCCACTGTCGGCGCTCCGCACCGTACCCTGGATGGTCCCTTGCGCCTGCCCCAAGGCAGGAGCGGCGGTGAACGCCAACGCCAGGACCACAATCAACCACCCGCGTTTCTTCATCGGAGAGTCTCTCCTCGTAGCGTGGGAAATCCTCGTCCACACCCGCGGCAGGGATGTCGTTTGCCCCGCCGCTCCACCCCGCCCGGCGAGAATTGATCGATCTTGAAGCTTCAAAGCAAACGTCGGGTCCGGCGGAGGTCGGAAAGGCCCACGATGGAACCGTCGCTCGAGCGCATCAGCGATACCGGAAGGTCCTCGATTCGGATTGGCGGGAGTTCTAGGCCACCTCGTTCACGTCGCCGACGCTCCGCACCCTCGATGGTCGCCGCGCGTCATCGATAGACGAAACAGGACCTCTTCGGGTCGTCGGGATCGTAGAGCACCGGCACCTGGTCGCCCTCACCCCAGAAGTGGGTCATTTCCGTGGCGTAGTCGATGAAGGCCACGTATCCCGTACCGTCGACCTCGAATTCGTACTTGATGGTCGCGTACGTTGCGCCCGCTTTGGTGGAGCGAATGACCCCGCGGGCGGAGTGGCCGTGGCGGAACAAGTCTTCGTACCGCTGTTTCCTCTGTCGTACCGAGACGACGTACATGAGAGGCAGCACCCCCACGGTACCCACCATCGAAAACGCGGCCAATGCAACCCACATGGCGTGCATCCCCAGGCCCCACAAGCGCTTCGCGGGGAAGAGGGGGTTCATGAGATTGCGATACACGTCGGCGAACTCACCCTCCGGATCCCGGGGCGGAGGTCCCATCTCCACGTAGATCGGGCCGTGGTCCGAGACGACGGTGATGACGCGGCCAGGGGTCCGGGACGGTGCGACTGCGGTCGGGGCCGGGGAGGTACCGGCCGCCCCGTCGACGGATCCGGCCGACTTCCCACCCTCGAGAAGACGCCCGGCCGCCGCCGCGGACTGGGGTCGATCGCGAGGCGCCGGCCGGAGCAGCGCATCGATGAGGGTGACGAGGGGGCCGCTGGGAAGGTTCGAGGGCACCTCGATGCGTCCCGTCTCGAAGGAGAACTCCGTGGGCGGACGCCCGGTCAGGGCGTGGAGCAGCGTCGCGCCGACGGCGTACAGATCCGAAGTCGGGGCGGCCTGGCCGAGGAGTTGTTCGGGGGGCATGTAGCCGAAGGTGCCCACCACCGTGGCTCCCTCGTTTCCCGGTGTATGCCAGCCCAGGAGAACGCCGCCGAAGTCCACCAACGCCACCGAGCCGTCGGGCCGTAACAGGACGTTGGCCGGCTTGATGTCACGGTGCAGCACCGGCGGTGCTCGATCGTGGAGATAGTCGAGAACGCCGAGGAGCTGTTTCGCCATCTTCGCCAGCTCTGCCTGTCCGAGCATCGGCCCGTCCTCGATCCGGCTCTTCAGCGACAGCCCCTCGATGAACTCCTGCACGATGTAGACGGCCCCCGAACCCTCCTCACCCGTGAAGAAGTCGAAGACGCGCGGGACGCCGGGATGGTCGAGTCGGGCCAAGACCGCCGCCTCGCGCTCGAAGAGCTCCAGGTGCTTCCACGCATCGAGGCGCTCGTAGCGGAGCTCCTTGATAGCGACCTGCCGGTCCTCCTCGCGATCGAGGCAGAGCATGGTGCGACCGGAGGATCCCTGGCCGAGGACGCGCACGACCTCGTACCGCCCCGCGATCATGATCGGGACGCCCCCCACGCGGCCCGGGTCACCTCGTAGACGGCCAGCGTGACCGGCTCGGTGAACTTCTCCCACGACTCGGACACCGTGCCGACGAACTTCAGGCCGCATTTCTCCAGGACCCGTCGCGACGCGGCGTGGCTCTCGATGGCCCCGGTGTAGATGCGCTCGACCCCGGGCCTGTTCTCGAATGCCCAGCCCAGGACCGCCCTCGCCGCCTCGGTCATGAGGCCCTGGCCCCAATGATCGGGGGCAAGCACGTAGTGGATGGAGTTCTCTCCCGGAGCCTCCGCCGTGCACTCCACCGCCCCGACGGCCGGCCCGTTCTCATCCAGTCGAATGGCCCAGCAGAAACGCTCACCGAGCGCGTACCCGAGAAATGCCTCGGCATCCCTACGCTCTGTGTGTGGCGACCACGTGGTTTATCGGGAGGTCTCGTGTCTCGACGCGTCGCCCAACACGGCTTCGACATCGTCGAGGGTGAACGACGTCAGCCATAACCGCTCCGTCCGGATCGTCGGGGCCGTGTCAGCGATGCAGCCCGCTCTCCCTCTTCACGTATTTCACCATCCTCCGAGGGCCGACCTCGGCGCCGTAGACGTTGCCGAACGCGTCGACGGCAACGCCCTCCGCCGCGCTGGTCCCCGACGTATCGGGGTCGGGCTCGGGGTCGGGAATGAACGCCGTGACGAAGCCCGTGCGGGCGCTCCCGATGTAGATGCCTCGGCGCCACCCGGCGTTCCGTCCGGTGTTCGACTCCGAATCGGCTGCGTAGAGGACGTCGTTCTCGTCGATGAAGAGGCCGCTGGGACGCCCGAACTGGTGCCACGTCTCGAGATGCTCGCCGTCCTGGGTGAAGATCTGGATGCGGCTGTTGGCCCGGTCGGCCACGAAGACCCGGCCCTGCGAATCCATGGCGAGGGCGTGGGGATCACGGAACTCTCCGTTCGCCGTCCCGGTGGAGCCCCACTCCATGAGGAAGTTGCCGTTCTCGTCGAACTTCACGACGCGGTTGTTTCCGCTGGCGTGGTGTCCGTCCACCACGAAGATGCTCCCGTCCGGAGCGACCACCATGTCCGAGGGCCGCGTGAACTGGGTGCGGCTGGTTCCCGGGTTGCCTCGCTCGCCCAGCGTCATGACGATCTCACCGTCCGGGCTGAACTTGTAGATGATGTGGCCCTGACCGGCCGGCTCCGGGCCGTACCCGACGGCGTCGGCGACCCAGATGTAGCCTTCCCGATCCACGTAGATGCCGTGCGGCCAGTAGATGAGGCCGGAGCCGAAGCTCTGAAGCAGATTCCCGTCGAGATCGAACTGGAGGACGGGGTCGGGGCCGTTTGGATCGTCGCAGACGTTGGCGCCGCATCGCTCGGCCACCCAGATGGTCATCCCGTCGTTGGCGGGGTAGACGGCGCTCACGGCGCCCCACTGCCGCCCGTCGGGCAGCTGCCCCCAATTCTCCTGCTCGGGCGCATAGGGGTTCGGAGCGATCATCTGTCCCGCGGCAGGCTGGACCGCGAGGGCGAGGGTCAAGGCGACGGCCGAGGCCCCGAGGGTGTGTCGTGCGATCATCGTGGAAGGACTCCTTGGGTTCATCGAAGCGGCCGCGGGGTTTCAGAGGGCCTCAGAGTGCGGTCCCGCTCTCCGTCGCGCCAGGCAGGATCGCCCCCTCGGGCGCCGTGCTGCCTCCAGGGACACGCTCGTCCAGCCAACCGAAGGCGCCTTTCAACGCCCAGACCGTTCCTCCGACGATGACGCCCAGCATGATCCACCGGAGGAAGGCCGCCAGGAACGAGGCGTCCACGAGGGGCATGACGAAGTCGTACTGGAGGAGGTCGCCGCCCCGATCCAGCATCCAGTGCCATCCGGTGTGGGCGAGGAGCGCCGAGAGGACCACGACTCCCAGGACCGGCGGCAGCCATGATCGGAAGCTCAACCGGAGCACCGGGACCATGAGTGCCAGAAGGAAGAGCTGACCCAGCTCGACACCGACGTTGAACGACACCAGCGACATCAGGAGGTGGGCTCCGGCGAACTGGAGGGACTCGGACAGTGCGAACGAGAATCCGAAGCCGTGCACGAGGCCGAAGCCGAACGCCACCATCCACCGCTTGTCCAGCGTGGTGCCCAGAATGTTCTCGAACGCCATGAAGACGATGGAGAGGGCGATGAGCGTCTCGATGAGGGCCGGGAACCACAGGACGTTGGGCGTCATGCCCAGGGCCGCCGCCACCAGGGTGATGGAGTGGGCGATGGTGAACGAGGTGACGATGGGGACGAGGGCCCAGAAGCTCCTCAACGGGACCACGAGGCAGAGGAGGAAGAGAATGTGGTCGATGCCGTCGAGGATGTGCTCGAAGCCGAACACGACGAAGCGCCACGCCGCCTGATGCCAGCGAGGGTCGAGGACGAGCCGGCCAGGATTGTCGGAGAACTGGAACGCCCGCTCTGCGCCACCGGACGGTAAGAACCGGAGAACCGTGACCGTCCTCAGCCCCAGGTGCTCGAGCCCGGACTCGATGGCGAAGTCCGACTCGGCGGACCCGACGGGCCATTGGAGGAGGACGTCGAGCATGGCCTGACCGGGAGGGAGCTCAACGGCGTCGGAGAGCGGCGCCGAGCGCACGTTCTCCAAGGCTCGCTCGTATGAAACGAAGGCCCCGTCTCCGGGGATTGCGACCCGCACGGCCGCTACCGAGGCCCGGTCGAGGGGTTCCTCGTTCTCGAACATCGTGACGTACTCCGCCACCCAGATCTCCGCCGCCTCCCTCACGAGGTCCGCCGCCTCGGAAACGACGAGGTACCCGGGTTCGCGCGTGGGGAAGTCGTAATCGCGCATGGCCTCCAGCGGCACCCGGATCAGCATGGAGAGGGTGTCCCCGGCGGGCCGTACGAAGGCCTGAATCGTCACGTCGGCGGGGATCTCGTGGGCTTCTCCGGACCACGTCGGGAGCAGGAGGATCAGAGCCACCACCAGGGCAGCGCTGCGGCGGAGTCGTATCGGGTCGGTCATGCAGAGCGAGTCGCTTTGATCACACGAAGGGAGGTGGTTTGATCATGCGGCGAACCTATCGGAGTCACCGAGCCCGACAAGTGCGTTCCCGATTACGGAATGACCGCGCCAGCGGCCGATTGCCCGAATCGGGTCCGAGCCGTAGGCTACTGCCCTCCGGTCCGCCCTCGGGCTCGCAGGCCCGCCTGGACCGCAGGCCCTCACCAACCCCACTCGGGAGTAGCGGGAATGCGCAATCGAAAAGCCCTGATCGGCGCGGGACTCGTGGTCCTGGTCGTCGCTTTGGCATGCGCGTCGGAAGCCATGGACGGCGACACCGCGTCGGCGGACTACACCGCCGCGGGCATGGCGCCGCAGTTCCAGGTCGACCCCTTCTGGCCGAAACCGCTACCGAACGGCTGGATCATGGGAGCCACCATCGGCGTGGACGTCGACTCCCGGAACCACGTCTGGATCGTGCATCGCAACACGCCCGACCAATTCATGGCTGTTCAAGAGGCGGGCGCCGCGCAGGACCCGCCGGTAAGCGGATGTTGCAGCCCGGCACCTCCCGTCCTCGAGTTCGACCCGGACGGCAATCTGGTGAACGCCTGGGGAGGAGAGAGCACCGACGAATACACGTGGCCTGGCTCGAACCACGGCATCACCGTCGACCACATGGACAACGTCTGGATCGGCGGGAACGGCACCACCGACGCGGGCATGGACCGCCACGTCCTGAAGTTCAGTCGCGATGGCCAGTTCCTGGCCCAGTACGGCACACCGGGCACGGAAGCGACCAGCTCATCGACGGAAAACTTCGGGCGCGTCGCGAAGATCTTCGTCGATGCAGAAGCCAACGAAGCCTACCTCTCCGACGGCTACGTCAACCAGCGCGTAGCGGTCCTGGACGCCAGCACCGGCGAATTCAAGCGCATGTGGGGCGCCTACGGCAACGTTCCGACGGATGAGCGTCCGCCCCGGTACGCGCCCGGCGAATCGCCGCCGCAGCAGTTCCGCACGCCGGTCCACTGCGCCGAGATGTCCAACGACGGCCTGGTCTACGTCTGTGATCGTCCGTCCAACCGCGTTTCGATCTTTCAGCCCGACGGCACGTTCGTCAGCGAGCACATCTTCGCGCCCCAGACCCTCGCTCAGGGCTCGACGTGGGACATCGACTTCTCCCCGGACCCCGATCAGACCTGGATCTACCTGGCCGACGGCCAGAACATGAGGGTCCACGTCATCCGGCGCTCGGACATGGAGGTCGTGTACAGCTTCGGGGACGGCGGTCGGCAGCCCGGGCTGTTCTTCGCGGTCCACTCCATCGCGGTGGACACCGACGGCAACATCTACACCACCGAAACCTACGAGGGGAAGCGCCTCCAGAAGTTCCGCTTCATGGGAATGGGTCCCGTGGCGCAGCAAGACATGGGCGCCGCCTGGCCTGAAGACCGCCGCCGTTCGCAGAACTAGTCGGCGGACGTGATCGAACCGACAAAGAGGACGAAAGGATGATTCACAAGCGGAACGCTCTCGTTGCAGGCGGACTGGTCACGACGGTGGTGGCCCTTGCCTGTGTATCGGAGGCCATCGACAACCTCAGCGCCCAGAACGTCGGCGCCGATGGGATGGCTCCCATCTTCGAGGTGGATCCCCTTTGGCCCCAACCCTTGCCCAACCAGTGGATCCTCGGCTCGGCCGTCGGCGTAGGCGTCGACTCACGGGACCATGTCTACATCATCCACCGTGGCGCGATGTCCCTCAACGAGAGGACGGAGATGGGCGCAGCTACGGACCCGCCCACCAGTGAATGCTGCGCGCCGGCGCCGTACATCCTCGAGTTCGACCCCGACGGCAACCTCATGAACTCCTGGGGCGGTGAGAGCACGGAGGAGTACCAGTGGCCCGCGTCGAACCACGGCATCACCATCGATCCCAACGACAACATCTGGATCGGTGGGAACGGAGCCGGCGACGGCCACATCCTGAAGTTCACCCGTGACGGCGAGTTCCTGGCTCAGTTCGGCATCCCCGGACAGGACCTGGGAAGCAACAGTACCGAGCATTTCGGACGCCCGGCGAAGAT
>CALJKZ010000429.1 GCA_937983085.1 uncultured Gemmatimonadales bacterium | reverse complement strand
GGGGCGCGCCCACAGAGGGGGAGGGAGGGGGCAAAGGGCCCGGGCGAGGAGGCGGGGCCTGGGCACCGTGCCCTGGGTGGGGAGGAGCCGGGGTAGGAGGAGGGGGGGGCGGAGCGGTCTGATGAGGAGCCTGAGCCTGCGGTGGAGCTTGTGCGGAGAAACCAGGAGGATGGCCCTGACCGGCGGAGCCTGGGGGCGGGGGCGGCTGGGGAGGGGGGGACCCGTGGGGAGGAGGAGCGAAGCCCGGGGGCGCGCTTGCCGGGTCAGGTACGAATCCGGGGGGAGGGGCGTTCGGGTCCATCCCCGGCGGGAGATTCCCTGGAGGGGCTCCTCCCATCATCATCGCTGCCAGCTCGGGAGGGACCAAGGGGGGCGGATCCCCGGGGCGCCGCTGGACGAAATGCATGATCTGATTGAAGAGACCGCCGGCGATAGGCGCCAAGGCGGGGATCATTCCCATCCACGCAGGCCCGTGGGCCTGCTGCTGGTTTTGGAGCTGGATCTCGAGCTCGCGGCGCCGCCATTCGGAATCCATGGCGTGCTCTCGCCACGAGCCGCTGTTCTGTAGGGCGTTGAGCTGCATATTCATGCCTTGCTGGAGGGCGTTCCACCCGGACTGCGCCGCCTTGTGCATGTTTTCGTACTCGGATCGGCTGAGGCTGCACATGCGGATCATCTCGTGGACCAGAGCGCGGTTCTCGGCGCGACTCTCCCGCACGTCCTGTCGCATCTCGCGCATGGTCGCCCGGGTCTCCGCAAAAACGCCACCCAAGTGGTGGTAGAAGAGGAGGTTGTCCTGCCGCTGACGGTGCTCCAGGGCAGCGGCCGGACTCATCATGTGCTGGGGGGGTGGGGGATAGGGGGCTGGGGCGGCCGACCCGTTGACCGGGGCTGGGAAGGCCGAGGCGAACTGGGCGGGCGTGGCGTGGTGGAAGGGTTGTAGCCCTTGTTCCCGCGGCGGAGGCTGCCGGTGGCCGTCGTACGGATTGGGGGGGTGGGCGGCAGGGTGGGGCGCTCCCCAGCCTTCGCTCGGAGGGGAGTCGTCCTCGTCCTCCTCTTCATCTTCCTCGTCCTCTTCTTCGTCCTCGTCCCCTTCTTCGTCCCCGTCCCCCTCGTCTTCGTCCTCCTCCTCGGCCTCATCCTCGTCCCCCTCGGGTTCGAGCCCGTACCCCAGACCATTGACCTCGAATTCCGTACGGAGGCGAGGGGCTTTCATCCCCGGGCCTTCCGGGTGGCGGTAGAACAGGACCGAAAACTTGACGCGTTTCTCCTTCTGCTTGGCGTAGGAGATCCCAAAGCACTGGATGAGCTGCGCCAAGCGCTCCGGTGTGAGAGACGGGTGTTTGCCGGGGGCGCCATCTCCAATTCGGATGGCGAGGAGCTGCTTACGGGACTTGGGGGCGGAGGGATCGGAGATCGTGACGCGCTTCAAAGACTTGTGCGCCTGCTGGGCCTTTTTCAGGACCGCATCGTCCGGCATGTAGGCGTCTACGTTGGGAGGGGGATCCCAGTGGGGTGTGAAGGTAACGAGCGGGCGCGGAGGGGCCGGGGTCGGAGCAGCGTTGGGCATGGAGGGAACGTAACCAGGGTTTGCCCTCCCGGGAAGCGCGGCGTTGGAAGAAGCAACAGGTTTCCGGGGCTTCCCCGGACGTTCCCGGAACCGGGTGGGACTCCTTTGGCGCTGGATCTACGGGTTCCCGGAAATCCCGGGCAATTCCCGAGGTGCGCACGCGGACGGGTCTCTTCGTAGTATTCGTTCCACATGGAACATCGAGAACGGCCCGGCCTCGAGCCTTGGTACGTCACGGGCCTGGTGGATGGTGATGGGTCCTTCACCTACAGCCGGTCCTCCCGGGGAGCCTCCCCGCTAACCCTCTATTTTGCGATCAAACTCACCAAGAAGGACGACGACTTGCTGGAGAAGGTGCGGGCGTACTTCAACGGCGTAGGGAAGATCTACCCCGTGCGCGCGCGTTCTCCCCGCTATAACTCGGGCTTCACGAAGAGGGCGAGCTACTTCCGAGTTTCGAAGACCGAGGAACTAGCTGGCGTCGTCGAGCACTTCGACCGCTATCGTCCCCAGGGTCGTCGTAGAGAGGTCTATGGGGTATGGCGCGAGATGTACGAGATCAAGAAGGGACACCGAGATGGTGGCCCCATGTCCCCGGAGGCACGAGAACAGCTTGACGAGCTAGCAGAACGCCTCTCGTCCCTTTCTCCGCGCAATCGTCCCTGGGATGGAGAGGAGGAATAAACGAGCGATGACGGGAAAGTTGTAACGGTGATCGCCCGTGCAACCCGGGAGAGAAAGTTCTTGCAATCCGCGAGAAGTTTTGGTGTGCAGAATAGGAGCCCCGTCGCGGGCTCGGTCGCACAACTCGAAAGAAGGACAGAGATCCCATGCTCATGTTGCACAGCCCGCGTCAGCTCAATCCGGCCGAGACAGCCGCCTTCAAAGCGAAGATGGGGATGCTGCCGCCGGAACATCAGTCCGACGTGGCCTTGAAATGGCGCGAGCGCTTCGTCAACGTAGCCACGGCCTATGCCCCCACTCCCCTGATGGCGACTTCTCAGGTCGCCGTCTCCGGCGCCTACAGCGGCCTCATCGGCTACTGGGATGGCTACAACCAGTACAAGCGGCGGCAGCTCGTGGCGAACTGGGAGCAGACGGCCCCGGGCCTGGGCGTCAATCTCGCGGAGCACCCCACGCCCTTCAAGGACGTCGTCAACAACGGCCAGGTGGTCCATCGCGCCGTGCAGGACCCGACCACCCTGGGCCCGACTCCCATCAACCGGACACTCGCAGCCACGCTCGCGCTGGCTGGCGTGTCCGGCATCGTGGCGCTGGCGGATCGGGACGGCCGCTTCAACGCAACGGTCAACCCCTTCCTCAAACTCTCGGCGATGACGGGCATCGGCTACGCAGTCGGCTCGGCGTTCCGAGACGCGGCCCTCAAGAAGGAGGAGCGAAAGGCTCTCGCCGCCACGACAACCGGAAACGAGCAACCCCAAAACGGAGGTCAAGACGCAGCAGGAAATCCCTGGATGCGATACCGAGCCGCCTAACTCGAGTTGGGGGCCGTGCTCCCCCCAGGGTGTTGGCAGGTCTGGGCGCGCGTTGCCAAAGGCACGGAGCGTCCCAGTGAGAGCCCCGGCGTAAGCCGCGGGGTCGAGAGGCCTAGCCCCACAAGAGCGCACTCGACAGCAAAACCAAACGTCAACACCACACGGAGAACAAGAACATGCAAGGAAACGCTCTTTCCCGGCAAGCCCAACTCAGCCGCTTCGGCTTTCAACAGCAACCCGTCCAGCAGCCCGTCATGCACCCGCAGCAGGTCCCCCAAGGCCAGCGGCGCGTCGCGGTCGGGGGATGCGGTTGGGAAGGTCGAGCGGGGTGGGGAACCGGGAACTACCAGTGCAGCTGGGCTTCCCCCAACGCCGTCGTGAACGCGAGCTCGCTCCCGAACATGGCGCCCCTGGGACCGTCCAACATCTTCGCCGGCCCCGGGTCGGTGATTCGGCAGGCCCTCGTCCCGATCTCCTGCATCAGCCAGGCGGAAGCCGGCGGTGTCGAGAAGTGCATCCAGTGCTTCCCCGACCACGGCCGTCTGTACGTCAACGGTGCGCGAGCCGGTAACGGCTTCTTCGAGATCATCCTGACCCGTCTCACCGCGGGCGGGACGGACAACAACAAGCTGGGCAACACCTTCATCGACGTCGGCATCTACCAGTCCGACGACATGTACCTGCCCATCGACCTCGGCTGTGTCCAGCGCGACTCGCCGATCTCGATTTGCTTCAAGGCGTTCAACACGCCCACGGACCTTCCGTTCCTCAACCTGCACTTCTTCGGTACCCGCGACCAAGCGCACAACTCGTGCGAGCCCGGTCTGGCCCTGGCCCTCAACGCCACCGGCCAGTACCCGGCGATGGCCGCCTGATCCGAACGAGGGGCGCCGCGCGGCTCGCCGTGCGGCGCCTCCTCTCCCCCTTTTTTTGTCTTCGCTCCGGCGAAGGCACCCGTCGCACAACCCTGAGACTTCCGGAGGCCGAACATGACCGGCGAGAACCCAACGTGCTGGATCGACGATGAAGGAGCGGTGACTTGCTCCTCCTCTCCTGCGCCCGCCGCGTTCGCCTCACCCGAGCTGCCTGGGGCCCGAGCGTTCAACCCACACCACCCCGTGCCCGGAGGAGGGCCTTTCATGTACAACCCCGAAGCCCGTCTTGCCGCACAGCCCCTCATTCAGGCATCCGTCGCTGGTGCCCCCACGGGACCGACGCAGGTGGCACTCCCTCCACTTCAGCCGTCGACACCTGAGCCTCCCAACGGCGAGATGTGCTTCGACGTGGACACAGGGACCTTCGTCGGAGGTCCCTATCACGGCCGCCAAGCTCCCCAGGGCACCTGGGGGTTGAGCGAAGATGGGCAGACGGTCACGATCAACATCGGGGGCGACGTCGCCAGCGAGCTTCCCGTCTGTCCCAAGCAGCCGCCCCCACCCGCCGAGCCGGATTTTCCCCCGGAGTGTTGCGTCCACATCCTGACGGACGACCTTGCCAGCATCGGACCCGACAGCCCGGCAGCCGGACGGACCGACTGTCCCGGATACCCGGAGTATCACGAGGTGGATGTGATCGTGCTTGCCGTCGAGCCCGACGGCGAGGGCGGAATGAACGCGAGCTTCCATGCCCCCTTCGACCCCGCGCTGGGGACCACGACCGCTCCGAAGGTCCGCGTATGGCCGGTGTGCACGGTGGGGAAGCAAGAAGACCCACCCGTGGAGTGTTGCATCATCGCCGGAGAAGACGGGCAATACGTCAAGTGCAAGGACACCACGCAGCCCCCCCACGGCATGCTCGCCGAGGAAGCAATTGCCCACGGCTACACGCTCGAGGTGTGTCCTCCGCCCCCCGACATCCCGCCGTGCTGCGTCGAGCTCGGTGAGTTCGGCACCCACAACGCGCGCCTGGTCTGTGATGACCCCGGCCAGGAACTTCACGGGCGGCCGGTGACGGTCGAAGTCTCGCCGGACCAGACCGTCGCCCGAATGGTGCTGACGGTGGGTGGCTACGAGTACCCCTACGAGTTGCCGATCTGCGTCGAGGAGGACGTCCCCGAAGAGATCCCATGCTGCATTCGCGACGGCCGCCTCTACTGTCCCGATCATCCCGACTACCACGGGATGGACTATGAGCGGTATCAGGCGATGGCCCGTCCGACGGGCCCCTGCTTCGACGTCGCTACCGGCACGTTCGTCGGTGGGCCCTATGACGGGAAGCAGGCACCGGAAGGGACCTGGAAAGTGAGCGACGACGGCGACACCGTCGTGGTGAGCATTGGGGGCGATGTGACCTCGGAGCTTCCGGTTTGCCGCGCTCCCCGTCTGGAGCGCTGCCCGGAGATCCCTCCGCCCCCTCCGCCCCCGCCGGATTGCTGCGTGCAAGAAACGTCGGCCGGTCTGGTCCTCGTCTGCGCGGACGAGAACAGTCCGTATCACGGCTACCAGCTCAAGGAGGGCGAGTACCAGTGTCACGACACGCCGCAGGGCCGCGTGTGCGAGGTGGTCCTTGGCGTCAAGCCCGATGCGCCTTGCTTCGACCCGCAGACGGGAACGTTCGTCGGCGGTCCCTACGACGGAAAGCAGGCGCCGCAGGGAACCTGGTCGATCAACGAAGACGGGGTCTCGGTGACCGTGAGCCTCGGGGGCGACGTCGCCAGTGAGCTTCCAATCTGCCCGGGCGGGAAGTGGGCCTTCCCCCTCTGTCCTCCCCCACCGCCACCGCCTCCGCCCAAGTGTTGCTTCGACGTGGCCACCGGAACCCTGCTCTGCCAGGCCGACCCCGACCATGAGTGGAACAACCTCAAGGTCTCGCTCGAGAACCTGGTCACGCAGGGCGACGGAATGTTCGCGGTGGTGAGCCACGCGATGCTGGGCTCCGCCCCGATTACGGTTCCGGTCTGCGAAGTCGAGATCCCCCCCGAGTGCTGCTTCCAGGCCGCCGACTGTCAGGCTGGCGCGGTGGGACGGCTGCGGTGTCGCGACTCGCCGGCGCTCGACGGAAGGCCTGCCACCCTGGCCGACGTTACCCAGGCGTCGGACGGCACCCTCTTGGGGATGGTCGGGTGGGCCGGAGGTGGCGGCCGCATGCCATTTTGCCGACCGCCCGACCGGGAGTGCCCGGAGTGTCCGCCGCCCTACTTCTGCTGCGTCAACCTGGACACGGGGACCTACGTCTGTCCCGCGAACACAGAGAAGCACGGCACCCAAGCCGACGTCCTGGGCGTCGAGGAGTACGGGGGGATGCCCTTCGTGCGGCTAAGCGACAAGAGTCTGGTCCCGGCGTGCGGTTCTCAGTGCCCGGCGCCGGAGCCATGCCCCGAGTGCCCGAAGTGCGCGCCCCCAGGCGAGTGTCCCGAGTGTCCTCCGCCGCCGAAATGTCCCGAGTGTCCGCCCCAAGGGGAGTGCCCGAAGTGCGAGCCGGAGTGTCAGCAGCCCCCGTACGGAGAGTTCCCTGGCCAGCCCGTCGGACTGGTGCCGAAGGGCACTGGCCCTTGCAATGCACAGGGTCCCAGTGAGGGTCCGCCCGTCGGCGAGTTCCCGGGGCACACCACGGGCTTCGTCCCCTCCGCGGGCCGACAGCCAGGGGGCTGCTAAGGGAAGGAGGGGTCCGTCGTGGTCGGCCAGCTCATCAGACCCGCTTGCTACGACCCTGCTCCGATGCAGGAGATCAGCATCGAGGGTCGGTTCAACCCGTGGCAAAACGACGGGATCGTCGTCGCGCAGGAGGACTCCAACGGCCCGGCGGTGATCGAGTCGTCGGCGTCCGTGCTGGGTGCGGGGACGGGCAAGAGGCTCTTCACGATGGACCCGGTCGATTCTGCGACGTGGATGCAAGTCGACATCAGCGTGGTGGGATCGATTTTGTATCGCACGGGGGAGCCCACGCCCACGGTCGACCAGATCAACGGCAGCGTGATAAAGGCTCCCCCGGCGAAGATCCTGGTGAGCCTCGACCTTGCGGGGGGCACGGTCGAGAGCTTCGTGGCCAGCGTCGGGCCCGGGGCATCCTTCGCTGTGCCCCCGACCCACCGAGTCACCATCGACGCGGTCGTCCCCAACCCGGAGACCGACACACCCGAACTGGTGCCGGTACCCGGCGACTTCGACCGAAACGAGTTCCGCTTCGCAAGTACGCTCCGAGCCAAGGCCACCTGCGTGGGCTCGCCGTCGGGCGGCGGGGCGACCTTGCAAGAGTGCTTCTACCTCGAGGGTTCTTTGGCCCCGGTGCCCGGAACGGAATCGCAGATCCCACGATTTGCAGAGCGCTTTCGGATCTACAAGTCGCCGGCCTTCGGAAACTCAGTGGCGCCGGCCGTCTTCGACACGGTGGCGGAGTTCGTTCAGACCTTCACGCCGACCGCCCCTGGGGCAGTCCCTCCCTTCCCCTCGATTCCCGTGATGCAGATCCCCTTCGACTCCCTCTTCTCGAGTGCCGAGCTTCCGATTGCCAGCGGCTTCAACGCCATCCGCGTGCGGCCGCCTGGGTCGGCCCCGGGGAACAACCGCAACGTCTGTATCGAGTACCAGCTCCAGCTATGATCATCCTCGAACTGCACCTTTGTGGCCCCAAGGGCGACGGCCTGCGAGAAGAGCTCGACCGGGCTTTGGCACTCGTGCAGCTCGACAACGAGTTCGTGATCCAGGCCATGCTCCGGGCGGGGCGCCCGGTGCCAGACCTCATCGAGGACACCGGGCTTCCGTACCGCCCCCCCAACCGGCGTGAGGCCGAGACGAACCGGCAGCCGCTGCACGGCTTGCGAGCGATGCTGGAGAATGGCTGGTGGAGCTGCGGGGACGCAGGTCCGTGGGAGGCGGCCGTGCTCAGCGTGAAGTACAACACGCCGACTCGGGCGTTCTCACTGCCGGTGTCGGACGACGGGCTTTCGCACGCGGCCTATCGCACGGGGCCGAATGGCGTCGTCGTGGACCCGGTGGCCCGGTACCTGGCCAAGACGGGTCAGCCTGACTACGTGTGGGAGGCACTGCGAGCATGATGGTTCCGATCCTGACCTTCTTGTTCGGAGGCACGGCCGGGTTCGCGCTGGGTCGGGGGTTCTCGTTGAAGAAAGAACGCGAGATGCAGGAGGAGCAGGAGCGCCTTCGTCGTCAGGGCGCCCAGCGTCCAGCCCCGCTGCCGCCGAGCGACGCCGACGATGCGGGGGCGCATCCGCTCGCCACGGGCGGCCCGAGCCCGCTTCCCCAGGATCCCTACCGGGCGCCGCTGCCCGACGCGATTATCCACCTCCCCGTCGACGAGGAAGACTTCGAACAGCTCAAGGCTGCGATCTGCACCTGCTATCTCGCGGTCAAGGAGGAAAAGGGACCGGACCATCTCGTGACCGCAGCCGAGCTGCGCGATTGCCTGCTCGAGGCGATCTACCCGGATTTCGCGTGGCCCCCGGTGCCTGGGGACGCCGTGCAGGCTCAGCTGATGTGGATGATTGCGGACCACGAGGCCCGCAAGGCACTGGCGGCGGGTGAGCTGGATCGCTGCCCGCGCCCGACCCGTCTCGCCGGAACGGCAGCGGGAGGAGGCGACGGCGGCGGACAGGGGGGAGGGAACGGCGGCAACGGAGGCGGCGGTGGCCTCGGAGGGTTCAACGTGGCGGGAAGCTGATGCTGGGGGACGCACATCGGCTCGGCGCCTACGCAACCGCGCCCAACCCGGTCCTGATCACCCCCGGGCAGGTGCTGACGGCGGCGGCGCTTACGGGCCTGGGACTCTTGTTCGCGTCGCAGGCCCGGGCAGCGGGCCGTCGTCCAGGGACGGCTCCGCCCTCGCGTGGAGAGCTGCCTTCGCCGGTCGAGGAGGCGTGCGTGCCCTATCGTTTCGACCGCGGCCAGGTCCAGCAAGAGGTGGAGGGACATCTTCAGTCGGGAGAGCGGGACCCCAGCGTGATCGCTACGAACATAGCGACAGACCTTTTCGGTCAGCATCCCGATGGGTTTGCGGTTGTGTTCCCGCCGGCACCCGATGCCCGCGTGGAAGTGAAGTGTGTGTTTGACCGGATCCTCGCCGCGGTCGATGAGGCGTTCGAGCGGCGCGGGCTCGAGCCTGGGGATGTCGGCGAGGTCGGGGACGCCGTCGTCTGGCGCACCGTCCAGACGGAGCCCGGTTCGCCCGACCTGGCCGACTACCCCTGGAACGATGCGGTGGTGAGTGCGTCCGGGGTACCGGCGCCCGGCACCTTCTACCAGGTGGTCCTCCCGGACTCGGACAACGAGGTGATCAAGAAGGGACTGGCGAGCGCGCTGGCCATGGCGGGCCTCGACCCGGACCTGGCGTTCGACCCGAGCTCGAAGGTGGCTCGTCGCCTACGCCGCGAGATGCGGGAGCTGCTGCTTTGCTCTCCGTTCAATGACGGTCGGCTGACCTCGACCAGCGCGACCTTTGCCGGCGGACGGGACCCGGGCGCGAATGGCCCCCAAGACCAGGGCGTTACCTACATGATGGGACCGCACGGCCGGGGACTGGTCTGGCTCCCGCGCCACCACGACGACATGGCGCGGTTGGCCTTGGGCCTCCCCGCTAAGCGTGCGATCTCGGCGGAGGGTCGGCCGCTCGGATCGGGGCGCAGTCAGATGCTGATCTGGTGGCCGGCGATCAACTTGGATGCGCTACGCGGCAGCGAGCCCGTCGTGACGACGGAGGGCATGTTCTGGCCCGACAGCGGCAAGAACACCCTGCATCCCCCCACGGTCGTCGACCGCTTGGGCGTTGACCGAAGCGGCGTCGAGCTCGGGCCCGTCGGA
>CALJKZ010000428.1 GCA_937983085.1 uncultured Gemmatimonadales bacterium | reverse complement strand
GCCGCGACCCTTCGCCCGGATCTGGACGGTGTCGCCGACGCTCATCTCCTCCAGCACCTCGGGGTCGAAGTCCACCAGGAGTCGGGCGTGCTCGCCGGTCACGACCCCCCGGGCGCCCTTGGCCAGACCCGTGGTCACCTCGGCCTCGTTGCCGATACAGGTGAGGTAGTGGAGGGCGAAGTCGGCGCGCTCGTCGCCGTTGGCGATGGACACACCCGGCTCGACGTGATCGGCGGACCATCCGAAGGCCCGGTCGCCGACGCGGGCGTTGTACACGATGCCCGACATGCCCGGAAGCATGACGCCCACCCCGTCGGGCCATGGCGTGTACCCGCCACGACGTATCGACGGCTGGCTCACGCGGCCGGTGACGGCCATCTCCACCAGGTCGTCGACGTTCCAGCTCAGCGGTTCGCTCATCACTCGCAGATCGAGGGGGCGAGGGCGGCTGCGTGCCCTTTCTTGACAGCGCCCTCGCAGGCGGGACACGTTGCGGCCCCGATTGTCGACAACATACAGGTCGTGGCGCCGAGAGACCAACTCTATGGGATACAACGCGTTACTAGAGCGAATGGGCCAGGTGAACGACCTTTTGTGCTCCGCATCGGTCCTCAGTTGGGACGCGCGCACGATGATGCCGCCCGGCGGCGCAGAGACGCGCGCGAAGCAGCTCGCCACCCTCAAGGTGTTCGCCCGAAACCACCTGGTGGCGGACGAGAGCCGTCGCCTCCTGGAGGCCGCCGAGGCCGAGGTGTCGGGTCTCGACGAGGACAGCGTGGAGCGAACCATCTGCTCTCAGGTCCGCGAGGCCATCGAGTACCACCTGCGCATTCCCTCCGAGCTCCTGCGCCGGCAGGCGGAGGTGGGTTCGAAAGGGCAGCACGTGTGGGCGAAGGCACGGTCCGAGAGCGACTACGCGACCTTCGTGCCCGTCCTGGAGGAAACGTTGGAGTTGAACCGGGAGATGGCCGAGTGCATCGGCTACGAGGAGCATCCGTACGACGCCCTCATGTACCGGTTCGAGCCCGGCGAGACGCTCTCGTCCCTGCAGCCTCTCTTCGCCGAACTGAGGAAGGGACTCCTGCCTCTGGTGCGGGCCATCGGCGAGAAGGAGGCGCCGCGGGTCGATTTCCTCGAGCGTCCCTTTCCCGTGGAGAAGCAACTGCAGTTCGCCCTCTCCATGGCCCGGAAGGTCGGGTACGACACCGACCGTGGGCGTCTCGATCTCACCGTCCATCCTTTCGAGATCTCGTTCACGCGCAACGACGTCCGCATCACCACCCGGGTCAACGACGAATGGATGCCGAAGAGCCTCTTCGGCACGCTCCACGAGGCGGGCCACGGGATGTACGAGCAGTACTGCGATCCGGCGTACACCCGCACGCCTCTCGCCACCGACCTGGTGGGTCTCTACGCCGTGGGAGGCGTGAGCTTCGGCGCCCATGAGAGCCAATCGCGCCTCTTCGAGAACCAGGTGGGGCGGAGCCGCGAGTTCTGGGACCTCAACTACGGCGAACTTCGCGACACCTTCCCCGGGCAGCTGGACGGCATCGACGCCGAGACCTTCTGGCGGGCCGTGAACCGCGTCCGCCCCAATCTGATTCGCGTCGAATCGGACGAACTAACGTACGACTTCCACATCATGCTGCGCGTGGACATCGAAGCGGCTCTGGTGGACGGCACCTTGAGCGTCGCCGATCTGCCCGACGCCTGGAACGCCAAGATGAAGGAGTACCTCGGTCTCGACGTGCCCAACGACCGACTCGGCGTGCTCCAGGACGTTCATTGGTCGTCGGGGCAGGTGGGCACGTTCTGCAACTACACCATCGGCAACGTCATGGCGGGCCAGCTCTTCGCCGAGGCGAAGAAGGACGACCGTGTGCGCGACGGCCTCGGCGCCGCCGAGTACGGGCCGCTCCGGGAGTGGATGACCGAGCACGTGCACCGCCATGGTCGACGGTATTCGCGTGAGCAGCTCCTGGAGCGCGCCACTGGGCGAGGGCTCGACCCCACGGACTACGTGGCCTACCTCACGTCGAAGTACACCCAGGTCTACGACCTGTGAGTACGGCGGAAGCGACCTCGGTGGACGGTCGACGGCGTCTGGCGCGACGGGTCCAGCTCAAGGACAAACACATCATCACGCGGATGATGGACATCGCCGCGGACCTGCCCGACGTCATCAAGCTGGGGCGCGGCGACCCGGATCTCGACACGCCGGATCACATCGTGCGCGCAGGGCAGGAGGCGCTGGCCTCCGGTGCGACGCACTACACCCACCCCATGGGGATGCTGGAGCTTCGGCAGGCCATCGCCGACGACATCGCCGCCCATGGCGGTGCCCGGTACGCCCCGGAGGACATCGTCGTCACGCCCGGTGGGCAGCAGGCCATGTTCATCATCGCGCTCGGCCTGCTGGACCCGGGGGACGAGCTGCTCATCCCTTGCCCGGGCTACAACCCCTACCTCCAGACCGCCGAACTCACCGAAGCGAAGCTGGTGGAGATCCGGACCTCCATCGAGACCAACTTCACGCTGACCGCGGAGATGGTCCGCGAGCACATCACAGCGCGGTCGAAAGTCCTGGTCCTCATCAATCCGGGGAACCCCACGGGGACCGTGATTCCACCCGACCAGGTGGAGCGGATCTGTCAGGTGGCCAGGGAGCACGACCTCATCGTGGTCTCCGACGAGATCTATGCTCGCATCGTCTACGACGACAATCGGGCGATTCCCGTGGCCGCGCTGCCGGGTATGCACGAGCGGACCATCACCCTCTCCGGGGTCTCGAAGGCTTATGCCATGACCGGGTGGCGCGTAGGCTACTTCGCGGGCCCGCCCGAGCTCATGCCCGCCCTGGCCGAGATCCACCACGCCTTCGCCATCTCCACGTCCGCCGTCGGTCAGCATGGCGCGCTCGCTGCCCTGACCGGCCCCCAGGAGTGCGTCGAGGACATCCGAAGGACCTTCGACGAACGGCGGAGGGTGCTGTGCGACGGGCTGGACGAGTTGGGCATCCCCTACGCGAAGCCGCAAGGCGCCTTCTACGTGTACGCCCGCGTAGCCGAGACGGGCGTGGGAGCCACCGAGTTCTGCGAGCGGCTCCTCGCCGAGGGGCGCGTCATGATCTTTCCCGGCCGGATCTACGGCGACTACACCGACGACTACGCCCGCATGTCGTTGACCCAGACGATTCCGCGCATCGAGGAGGCGCTGGAACGCATGGCCGGCGTGGTCGATGCCGTACGAAGCGAAGTCCCGCGCCCGAACCCCGACCCGACACTATGAAGTCCGACAACCCCAACGTCCGCGGCATCAAGCACATGGCCTTCGCGGTGCGCGACGCCGAGGAAGCGCTCAACGCCTACGCCCGCTTCCTCCACGTCCCGGCCGACACCGAGATCAAGGTCTACCCGAAGTCGAAGAACCGGGTGGCCCTCTTCTATCTGGGTGGGATCGAGTACCAGCTCTGCGAGTCCATGGAGCCCGACGGGCGCTTCGCGAAGTGGATCGACGAGCGGGGCGCCGAAGGGCTCCACCACATCTGCTACGAGGTCGACGACATCGACGCGGCGCTCGCCCATGCCGAGGCCCAGGGCGCCAGTCTGCGGATCTGCCAGGCGTGGCAGGTCCACGGGTCCCACCCACACC
>CALJKZ010000427.1 GCA_937983085.1 uncultured Gemmatimonadales bacterium | reverse complement strand
AGGAAGAAGGCCGGCGAGATGAGGAAGACGACGTCGTTTCCGTCGATGTTCGCGTAGGCGACACCCTTCCCGTGATTCTTCCGCATGGAGTACGCCCAGCGGAAGGTCTCGGGCTCCGTGTATGTCCAGATCTCCTCGCCCGTACCGGCATCGGTGGCCACCACCGTCCGGTACTCGCTGTGGACGTTGATGAGCATGCCGTCCACGTAGATGGGCGTGGAGCGGGCATTCACCGAACCCAGGTGCGATGCGTCGTATGCCCACGCCACCTCGAGGTTCGAGAAGTTGCTCGGATTGATCTGGTCCAGATCGCTATAGCGCTGTCCAGCCAGGTTGCCGGTGATGACGGCCCAGTCACCGTTGATGGTGACGCCGTCTGCCCGGTCGCCATTCGCGCTGCCCGTCGCGTCTCCGCAGGCGCCGGCATACAGGGCGAAGGCGCCCAGGGCCAGCAGTCGGGTCGGGAGGGAAATCGATCGCGACATTCGTTTCCTCATGTGCAAAGCTTTGGATTTCGGAAGCTCGGGAAGATGCCGGAGGTGGCGCAGTCGCGCCAGGGGTGCGGGGGTCTCCCTACCCGCGCCCAGAACGCACGAAAGCGCCGCCCCGACGAGCGGAGCGGCGCCTTCGTTCACGTGGTGGAGAGGTGGCTACTCAGCACCACCGCACCCGCACCCTGTACTCCACGCGAGTCTCGCCCTCGGCCTCGACTTCGGGGACCATGGTGAAGGTCCATGCGTCGATCTTCTCGAACGCGTGCGTGGACGAGATGATCTCCCAGTCTCCCCCGACCGGCTCGACGAGCATGACCTCCACGTCCTCGTCCTTGTGGTTCCTCAGGTCCACCCGCCACGTGCTCTCGGAAACGCACCCCGAGATGACGGAGTAGTCCATCTGGCGTCGGTCACCCACGACGTCGAAGGCCTCGCCCATCTTGATGCGAAGCTCCTCGTTGCGCGGCGTGTGATCGATGAGGTCCTCACCGATGAACTGCTGGGCGCCGCTGGCGTCCCGCTTGTAGACCCGGACGGTGCCCTTGGGTAACGGCATGCCGAGCCCGTTGTCCTCGCTGTTCTCGAAGTCGAGGAAGACCCCCACCTTCTGGTTCGACGTCACCTGGCCGTACTGCCCGCGGTAGTAGTAGGCCGGAGCGCCGGGGAAGATGAGGCGTTTGACGACGCCGAACTCCTCGGCTTCGAGGAGGGTGACCTGCTTCTGCTCGTTGTTCATGACGTCGGCGGGCCGACCGAGGGTGTACAGGTGGTACTCGAAGAAGGCGTCCTCCGTGAACCCTACGGCATCGGCGGACATGGCCATCTCCATCATGCGGCCCCGCGCCTCGGCGGCAGGCATGTTGCCCTGCACCCGCTGGACGTCGCCGGCCACCAGTTGAAGGCGGGCATTCTCGTACGACGTTCCGCTCTGGTTCATGAGCGTCACCCAGCCCGTGAGGGACGCCGCGGCATCGTCCTCGTCGAGGACCATGACGTAGTCGGATTTCCAGTTGAGGCTGTTGGTCAGGTAGGTCACCTCGACCTGCCGCCGTCCCCCAGCCGTGTCGAGACGCCACAGGAGCGTCGGCTCGGCGATGAGATTCTCCGGTAGCTCGGGGAAGCTGAAGCGCCCGGGGTAGTTGAAGGTGATCTCACCGTTGATACGGAGAATGGGACCACCGTTCACGCTGAGCACTTCGGCTTCGACGGCCTCGTCCACACCGGTCTGAGGGTTGGTCCGGTAGACGTTCACCGTACGTCCAACGTACTTCTCCAGAAGCTTCTGAGGGCTCAGGAGGTCGAACTGGTAGTTCTGTTCGAGCACCGCGAAGCGCCCGTCGCTCAGGGGCCGGATATGGACCGTCTCGGGCTGGATACCCGACGCCACGTCGGCGAACTCGACGTTGGCGAGCCCGCGGGTGAGGTCGAGGGTCCGGACTTCACGGACGAGCCCGAAGTTCTGGTTGTAGACCGTGATGGAAACCGATTCCCTCTCCTGGGCCGTCGAACGATCCCGCGGCGCCTCCTGCAGGAGACGCGTCGATGTCAGGGGCGTGGGAAGATCGACGGATTCCAACGTGTCGAGGTGCTCCACGGGAGCGTGGGACGCTCCCGAGAGAACGGTGAGGCTGGCGGCTATGGCAAGTAGGCGTCGCATGGGGACTACCTCCGATTCTGCGTGGATTGCACTCCCCCCGGGGTGCGTGTGCTGCATTCGAGAGGAGTAGACGCCCCGTCCTCCGGATCTTGCACACGTCACCGAGCACGCCCCCGCCCGCTCGCGGCCCACTTCCTTCAAGGTCCAAGGGTGGACAGACCCCGCCTTTGAGTCGCTAAGTTAGGCGCCCGCCCCATGAAGCCCTCCGTGAACGCCATGTCCCCATCGTCGTCCAACCACTGGCTGAAAGACGTCGCGGCCCACGCCGGCCTCGACCTTCCGCTGCCTCGACGGCCGGACATCGCCACGCTGCGACAGGCGTGGCCCAAGGTCGCGGAGCACTGCAAGCTTCAGGACGCCCAGTTCACCAAGAAGATCGCCGGCTTCTTCCGCAT
Organism: uncultured Gemmatimonadales bacterium; assembly: GCA_937983085.1. Lineage (GTDB taxonomy): Bacteria > Gemmatimonadota > Gemmatimonadetes > Longimicrobiales > Gaopeijiaceae > UBA2589. The sequence continues at coordinate 14,828 of CALJKZ010000427.1, read as the reverse complement.
CGGCGTGGCGGACGTGGAGGCCTACGATCCCCAGGCCGTGAAGATGATTCCGGAGGCCGTGGCGCGGCGGTACGGGATCCTTCCCCTGAGCACCACCGCCGACTCCATCGTCGTGGCGACGTCGGATCCTGCGAATCGGGCTGCGCATCGGGACATCGTGGCCCACGCCAGTCGCAAGCCGGTGTTCATGCTGGCCAGCCCGGCGGCCCTCGGCCGGATGCTGGAACGGGCCTACGCGCCGTCGCGTGCCCCGAAGAACGCGCTGCAGACGCTGGTGGCCCAGGTGGCCGACAGCGACTTCCAGGTCGTCACCAACCAGGGCAAGGGGATGTTCACGAGCTTCGAGCTCGAGGATCCCTCGGTCGTGAAGTTGGCGGACATCATCCTCAAACAGGCCGTACGCTACCGGGCGACCGAGATCCACATCGAGCCCGGCCATGAGCAGGGTCGCGTACGCTACCGGATCGACGGGGTCCTCCAGCAGGTGGTGGCCCTCCCCTCCACGGCCCACTCGCGCCTCGTCGCCCGCCTGAAGCACCTGGCCTTCGACCAGCCGGGCATGAATCCCGACGACGGGATCCCCGTCCAGGCCGGGCCCGACCTGGAGAAGCGTGCCCACCTCCTCACCACGCCGACCCCCGACGGCGAGTTGGTCTCGGTCCGCATTCTGGACCCCCACGAGGTTCCCACCATCGACGGCCTGGGTTTCTCGGGCCTCGAGGCCCAGAAGATCCAGCAGATCCTGGCGCGGAAGGAGGGCCTCGTCATGGTCACCGGCCCGGCGCGCTCGGGCACCACGAGCTTCATCTACGCCGCCCTGTCGGAGTTGAAGAACGAGAGTGTCATCTCTCTCGAGGGTCGGCCCGAACTCGTCGTCCCGGGGGTCACTCAGATCCGGTACAACGCCTCGTCGGGTCTCTCGTTCGCCGAAACCCTGGGTCAGCTCCTCGACCGTAGCCCCGACGTCATCCACGCCGGGGAGATCCGTGATCTGGCGACCGCGCGGATCGCGCTCCGGACGGCCGTCACGGGCATGAAGGTCCTCGCCACCGTCCACACGTCCGACGCAGTCTCCGGCGTCCGACGCCTCATCGACATAGGGCTGGCGGCGGGACGGCTGGCCGAATCCCTCCATGCCGTCATCTCGCTGCGCCTGGTGAGGAAGCTCTGCCAGGACTGCGCCCGGTCCTTCGACCCTCAGCGCGACAGCAAGTCGCGGGAGGCGAAACTCGCCTCGGTCCTGGGGATCCAGCCCGTGAAGCGAGCCGTGGGTTGCAAGGCGTGCGCAGGCACCGGGTACCGGGAACAGATCCCCATTCCCGAGGTCCTTCTCGTCACCGGCGAGATGAGAGCGGTCCTCGGTCGCGATCCCAACGATGCCGAGCTGCTGCGCGCGGCTCAGGCCGATGGCATGCGCACCTTCGCCGAGGTCGGCCTGGAGCGGGTCGCCCGGGGTGAGACCACCGTGGAGGAGCTGGAGCGGGTGCTGGGCGTCGTTCCCATCCGGGACGAGAAAGCCCACGAGGTCGGCCCCATCCTGGTGGTGGACGACGAGGAGCAGGACCGGAAGCTGGTGGGCTCGGTGCTCCAGGGGATGGGATTCGAGGTCCTCGAGATGGAGAACGGCGAGAGGGCACAGACCGTCATCGAGTCCGGCGACGAAGCCTTCTCGTTGGTGGTGATGGACCTCTTCATGCCGGAGATGGACGGGAAGGAACTCATCCACATCATCCGTCAGCAGCTTTCCACCCAGGCCCTTCCGGTCATCGTGTTGACCAACTCGGCCAACCCCCGCGACGAGCTGGAGCTCCTGGAAGCGGGCGCCGACGACTTCCTCGTCAAGCCAGTGGAGCCCGCCCGCTTGGAGGCCAGAGTCAGGGCCGTGCTGCGCCGGAGCGGCGTTCGGATCAAGTAGCGCCCACTTCGCGGCAACCGTCGCCGGACCCGAGGGCCGCCCCCGGAGACCGACCGCTCTGCGCTAGGTGAAGGCTTCCCTCAGCGCTTTGGTGGTCATGGAGTACGACCTCATGGCCGACAGCGGATCGTAGGCCACCAGCACGGCCCCCCGGTGGCCGAGGCGATCGGGGCTGGATCTCGAGAAGGCCATGAGCGTGCGCGCCAGCGCCTCCTGGGTCTGGCCCTCCGGAAGCCCGGTCTGCTCACGCGTGAAGAGCGCGTTGAGGGGCAGGGGTTGGGGACGGCCCTCCAGCAACGCCAGGGTCACCACGGCCACCAGGGCGTTGTGGGGAAAGTTGAAGTGGAAGGCCAGCGGCGCGTACGCGGTCTTCGTCGGCCGATGCCGCTCGAACGTCTCCAGGAGATGGGGGGTGTGGCTCCGCAGGAGCCGCTGGACCTCTTCGAAGGCGTCACCGTGGGTCTCCAGCGCCGGTGGCCGACGTCCCGTGAAGCCCCACGGATCGGCGGCGAGCCCTTGGAGCAGCGACTCGGCGATGTCGTCCCGGACGGCCTCGGGTGCCCCGGCGGCTTCGGCGTCTTCCCACCCCCGAAGCAGCGTGAGCACGGAGTCCAGGAGCCAGGGATAGTCGCCGACGTTGTCGACCCGCATCCGGACCACGTCACGTCCGTACATGAGCCAGAAGCCCCAGCGGAGGTGGGCGCTCAGCACCGAGGCCGACACCCGGGCGAACGAGAGACGCCGCGCGTCTTCCAGCGTCGCGACTCGGGCGATGATGCGCTCGTACGCCTGTTCCTCGGGATGGAACTGACTCAGAGCGTAGATGAGGAGGGTCTCGGCATCCTCGACGAAGTGGTGGCCGCTGCCGTCCTCGCCCTGGAGCGCCTGCAACAGCTGGTGGACGTGGCCCATCGACACATCCGGCTCGTCGGCGTCCCACGCCCTCATGGCGCAGAGAGCCAGAAGATGCAGGAAGTAGTAGTCGAGAAGGATGGACAGTACCACGCGTCCCGCCGGCTCCTCGGGTGCCGCCCGTAGGAAGAAGTCCAGCATGAGCACCGGCACGACGTCGTCAGTAAAGGCGTGCGTCCGATGATTCCACGAGTGGAGGACCCGGAAGCCGTCCTTGCGGGTGCGCACGTCGAGGCGGCGCACGGCAGGCGCGAGGTCGAAGCGCTGGTCACCGGCGACGAACCGGTGCTCGCTCATGGCCCCCCGAAGGCGCCCCATCCAATCGGCGAAGTCCCCGCGAGCCTGCACGCCATCGAGAATGCGGGATCGAGCCGACCCGTTCAGCATCCCGTCGAGGGCGCCGAGTACGTGGGAGAGGTCCTGATCCGGGGACGACACGCGAACTCGCCCTCAGCGCCTGAAGTAGTCCCGAAGCATGTCCGGGTCCGTGGTGTGCGTCATGGCCGCCATCAGGAGGACCCGCGCCTTCCACGGGCTGAGGTTGTCGGCCTGGACGGCCCCGATGTCCAGGAGGTCGATATTGTTGGCGTACAGGGGCACGATGCGGCCCGTGGTCACCCGCGAGGCCACCACCACGGGAATGCCCTCCGCGCGGACCTTGCGGAGCACCTCGAGGGTCGGCGAGCTCACGTGCGCCAATCCCAGGCCCGCCACCACCACACCATCCAGCTCCCCCGCTTCGAGTTGGAGCTCCAGGCCGCGAGCGTCGGCCCCGGCGTACTGTGACACGATGACGACGTCGTCGGCGAGAGTGGCGTCACCCGGAATGGCCACGGTCTGACGCCGGGTGGGGGCCCGATAGAAGCGGACGACATCGATGTCGGCTACGCCCAGGAGCCCGAAGTCCAACGTCTGGAAGGTTTCCACAGCCAGGGTGTTGGTCTTGGTCACCTCACGGGCCGCGTTGATCTGACCGTTCATGACGACCATGGTGCCCATACCAACGGCCTCGGCGGAGACGGCCACGCGGACGGCATCCAGCATGTTCCTCGGCCCGTCGGTATCCCACATGGTCGGCGCCCTCTGCGCGCCCACCACGACCACGGGCTTCGTGCTGGTGACGGTGAGATCGAGGAAGTACGCGGTTTCCTCCAGGGTGTCGGTGCCGTGGGTCACCACGACGCCCCGGATGTCCGGCCGGCTGAGCAGTTCGTTGGCTCGCCGGGACAGGCGAAGCCAGATCTCGGGCGTCATGTCGCGACTGTTGACGTTGGCGATCTGCTCCACCGACACGTCAGCGATCTCGGACAGGCCCTAGACGGCCTGCACGATCTCGTCAGCGGTCAGGCCAGCCGGGAGTGCTCCGAACGCCTCGTCGTAGGTCGACGCGATGGTCCCCCCTGTCGCCAACACCACGACCCGGGGGAGGGCGTCCTCCTGAGCCGTCGCCGGATCGGGCGTCAGGCCCGGGAACAGCACGGCCACCAGCAGCCATGCGGTGGGCAGGACACGGTTCCTGCGGCACTTCGACGGTGTTGCGATCATCAAGAGAGCTCCACGATTCCACGGGGGGTCTGAAGTCGGGCGACGACGCGCGGAGGATGGCCCGTCGAGACCGGGGTGTCGAGCCCGAGGGCGCGCAACGCATCGGCTACGGCGTCCGGCTCGGGGTGCTCCACTCGAATGTCCACGCACGAGCACTCCGCCGGCAGGGAGTCGGACGGATGCGACCCGCTCCCCCAGTCGATACAGAACGGGATCACGCCGCCGGCCCGGTGGGACCACGGGTCGGTGAACGTCCAGGCGAGGGTGGAGCCATCGCTCCGCACCCGCGAGCCACGCTCCGGCGAGCCCAGGTCGAAGCCGGCGTCTCGGACGGCCTCCACGGCGCGCCCCAGGTCGCCTGCACGGACGCACCACGTCACCAGCCGCGGCTCCTCCAGCTCATCCAGTCCGAACCAGCGGGGACGCGAAGGCGCGGGCTGGCCAGGGTCCGGCGCCACCACCTCGAGATAGGCTCCGCCGGTGAGCCCGAAGAGGCGGTTGTGGGTGCCGAGCCCCATGTGCCGCCCGCCCGGCTCCGAGGCGACCCCGAGCTTCGCCTCCACCGCCTCGACGCCCTCGGAAAGATCCGGTACGGCGTAGACGAGATGGTCGAGGGCGACCACCGGACGTCCGGTCACCGGACCCACTCGTCGCCCTCCGGCATCACCAGCCGAACCGTCCGGATGGGATCGGTGCTGGCCACCGCGACATGGTACTCGTCGCGGGGGGAGAGCCAGCGGAGTCGCCCTTCGGACGCGGCCGCCTCGGTGTCCAACTCCGCCATGTCACCTCTCATCATGAGCCTGAGGCCAGCCCCGTGCCGCTTGGCCAGTGCCTCCTTCGCGGTCCAGACGCGCATGAACTCCCGCTCGCGTTCGTCGCCCTCGAGGCCACGCAGCGCATCCGCCTCGGACGCACCGAACCATCTCGCTGCGATTCTGTCGGCGCGGGGCACTGCACGACGGCGCTCGATGTCGAAGCCGACGCTGGCGGAGGTGCCGACGGCCACCCCGTACAGTTCGCCCGAGTGGCCCACGGAGAAGGCGAAGGTCGCACCCTCACCGGGCACGAGCACCGGCTTGCCCCCCGGCGCCGTGACCACCGTGACGTCCTCGGGGCCCCGTTGGAGGTAGTGGGCCAGGACGCACCGCATGGCAGCCCGTCGAGCGAGCAGACGGCGTCGCAGCACGTCGGTGGCCATGCGGTCGGCCCTCAGCCGCTCGGATTCCGACGTGATGTCCCGATCCGCCAGGGCGTCGCCCCACGGTTGGGTGAGATCCAGGACCCAGACATCGACCACCCCATCCTCCGGAAGGGAGCGGGGAAGCGACGTCCGGCTCGGCGTCACGACGCTCCGGAACGCACCCGAATGGCGAACGACGGCACCTCGTAGATCCGAAGGCCGTCCACCCACTGGGTACCGAAGACCTTCACCGTGACCGACTCACCGTCCACGATGTCGACCTCGAGCGCCTCCACTTCGGTGACCACCTCGTCGTTCCGAGGCACGACCTGGCCCCGATACTTCCATGCGAGGGGGAAGTCGACGATGGGGTGTTCCCACACGGGATCCGGAATGTCGTCGAGCCACCCCTTGAGGTGCATGAGTGCACGCGCCGACTGAACCAGGGCCTCGAGCCCCAACGACCCCGGCTGAACGGGATCCTCGTAGAAATGGGCCTTGAAGTACCACGCGTCCGCATGGATGCGCTGGTACGTCCGGATCCGGCCGAGGCCTGCGTCTCCCGCCTCGGGCCAGAAGCCGGTCACGTCGTCGAGCATGCGCATCTTCCCACTGGCCATTCCCGGGAGGTGGGCCAGCGCCCCGCCTCCGTCCATGAGGGACATGGAAGGCGTGGGGGAGGCTTCGTCGCGACGGGCCCGCATCTCGTCGGTAGTGGGAAGGCCCTTCTGAGCCTCCAGTACCTTGGGACTGAAGAAACCGAAGTCGGTGGTGAGCGTCATCACGGGTCCGTCGTCGTTCTCGCACGTCACCTCGAAGAAGACGATGCTCGTCCCCGCCGCCTTCGCCGCCCGGGTGAGCTTGGTGGTCAGCTTCAGCGTCCCCATGTCGGGCCCGATGGGCCTGTGCAGGATGCAGTCTTCTCCGTCCAGGTTGCGGAAGGCGACGTCGCCTTCCGTGTCCTTGAAGAAGTTCAGGTACGACGCGAACCAGCCACAGGGCTGCAGCAGCGCCTCGACGATGACCGCGAAGGGCATGAAGCCCTGGCCTTCCTCGAAGTACCAGGCATCCGGATCGACGTCGAAGGTGGAGACCAGGGTACCGCCCTCGGCGGCCGAACCCGGCGCGACGTCGACATCCACGATGCTGCTCATGAAGTGGTACGGAGGCCCGGGAAGGCGCGGACACTTCAGGGCCCCGTCGTACTTCGTGAACATCCGGCCGAAGGCGTCGCTGGGCTTGCCCCACGCGCACGAGAGGAGGGCCTCGTAGTCGCCGCGGACATCGCTGTCCCCGGGGCCGACGAGTCGCGAACCCTCGAAGCCCTCCAGGTGCTCCCGCTTCGTCGTCAGCGGGTAGTCGGGCACCAGGCGGAGTCCGAAGCGACGGCACTGGAAGACCTTGAATCCGTCGCTCTTGCAGAGGAGCGAGGCGTAGACCTCGGGCTCGTCGCCGTCGACCACGTCTTCGATGAAGATCTCGTACTCGAGGGTGTGGGGCCCGTCCGGAACGACCTGTCCGCGGCAGAGGAAGCGGGCCATCTCGCCGGGGACCGGCTCGAAACGCCAGCCGTCGCGATCCACCGTGAAGCCCATGGCGGCCATGGTGAAGGACAACGCCTGGGTCGCCGCGTCGGCCATCAGGGTGCCCGGCATGCACGGGTCGTTCTTGAAATGGCCCTCGTAGAACCACGCGTCGGTGGGCACGTGCGCCTCGGCCCGCAGATATCCACGACCCCACGGACCCCCGTCGGGATCGAACTCCGGGACGTGGTCGATGAGCTTCAGTCGGCCGTCGGGAATGGTGGGAGTCCGGGTGTGGCAGGCCGCCAGCTCGAATCCGTCGCCGAAGCAGAGATCCGCCCGACCTTCGACCCAGTGGCGCACTTCCTTCTCGCTGAAGCTCCGCTTCGTGGAAAGGAGAGGAGCCGGATCGAGAACCGCGTGGGGATCGGGCTCGTCGTCCTCCGGCTTCCAGAGGACGCCACCCGATCCGGCCAGTTCCTCGTCGGTGAAGAAGCCCGCCTGACCGTTGCGCACCGAGATGAGGAGACGGTCGCCGATGTAACAGTCGTAGTGGAAGAAGAAGAGCCGAACGTCTCCGGTCTTGGCGTGGCCGTCGACGTGGATGTCGTACGTCAGCGTCTCGCCGGGAGCGGGCAGCTCTCCGAAGAAGGTCAGATCACACCCCAGCAGCCGGTAGACGCGCTCGCTCTTGTTGAGGAAGTCGGCCCCCAACCAGGAGATGAGGAGGAGGTCGGCCTGACCCGACTCGATGACCACGCCGGGGGCCATGCGGCCCGTATGGAGGTACCACGCCCCATCCTGGACGTCGGTCTCCGTGACGACGCGGCCTTTCTTCATGCTCCCGGGCTCGCCTTCGATGGTCAGCGCACGATCGGCGAAGAGGAGGGGCGGCTCCGGCATGCGGACCTGCCGGGCGTACCCGTCCTGCTGCTCGAAGAGCTCCCCGAAGATCTCGGAGATGGCGCCGCCAGCGTGGATCTCCAGTGCGGCGCGATCGAGCCAGGGAGTGTCGGGCATCGCGTCGCGGTCGATGGGCGGCGCGATGGGGATCACCGGATTCGGCGGACCGTCGGGGGCCTTGGGCGGGGCGGTCCGTGCAGTCTCGTGGGGCGGGGCGGTTCCGTTGGAGGACCCCGTGCCGCCGCTGGGGCGGGTGGCGGGAGCCGAGGGGACGGGGGGTGACGCAGGTGCCGGCGCGGTCGCCGGTGTCAGCGAGTTCGCGGCCTGACTCGCGGACGAGGCGGAGGACGGCGCCGGAGGTGTGGAGTAGGCCGTCGCGGCGGTCGGTGCACCCGGCGCGGACGCACTCGGAGCCGTGACGGGCGCCGGACCCGTCGCGGCAGGCGGGGCGGCTCCGCCGTCCCCCAGCCTCAGCGACAGGAACCGCTCGTGGATCTCCTTCTGTTCGCGGAGGAACTGCTCGTGGGCTCGAGCAACCTGTCGAAAAAGGACCCATGCCGGGTCGTCCACCGACTCGTCCGTGGAAGGTCGCCCGTTGCCGATCCCTTCATCGAAGGCCATTGCAGCGGCCGCCGGACGCCGCGGCGTACTCACCGGCTGTCCGTGGCCATTGCCTGCCGGCTGCTCCTCGACCGTCCTCGGCCTTCCACCGCCCTCGAAGTGACCGGATACGTCGTACCCGAAGCCCGACGTCGGAGGGGGAGCCATTCGCTCTACTCGGGGGTCTGCGGTCTGGTCGTGCATGTCGGCTGCGAAGCTGTCGGGCCAGACGATGTCCGGCGAATGGGCGGCGAGTCGAAGGAGTACGCCCTCGGGCTCGGCGAGGGGTTTGGCTCCCTCGTGGAGGTCGGCGAGGCGAGCCACGAAGCGATGGAGCTCCATGGGGATGCCGGCGGTCCAAAGCTTGGCCACCGATCTCGCGAGAGGTTCGAGTCCGGCACCACCATGCGGATCCAAGGCCACCACGAGGTGGGGGCGATCGCCGAGGATGCGGGCGATGGCGCCCGTCAGGATCGCCCTAGGTCCGTGCTCGATGAAGACGCGAACGCCATCGGCGTACGCCTGCTCGACGGTCTTGGGGAAGTCGACGGGATCGATGGCCTGCTGGGTGATGGCGTCGGCGGCGGCCTGTCGAGTGGGGACGTACGCCCGGTTCCCGGCGTTGGTGTAGAAGCGGATGTCCGGGACCTCGGCCGTGTCGCGCTCATGGATCTCGTGCCACGTCTGCTCGAAGGGCTTCAGGGGCGGACAATGGACGACCATGTCCAGGCCGAGATCGATGGCCTTGTTGCGTCCCACCTTCTCGACCACCCGCTCACACCCGGCCGCATCTCCGCCGATGACCACGTCCTCGTAGTGGTGGATGACGGTGACGTAGACGCGGTCTTCTCCCTCCATGGCCGCCTCGATGACCTCCAGCGGCGCCGCGATACGGTAGTTGCGCCAGTCCGGCTGCTCGCCTTCGGGCAGGCCCCAGTACGCGGCCGCCGCTCGGCACTCGGCCGTGAGCTGGTTCACGTACATCTCCGAGTCGTCGATCTCGGCGAGCATCGCGTCCAGATCGTGCCAGACGCCGAAGGCCATGAGCGAGTTGGTCTCGCCGGACGAGAGACCCAGGGCGACGTCCGGGCGCATTCCCAGAATGGTTCGTGTCAGCTCCGTGTGCGCCTGGCACACGAAGGACGAGCCGGTAAGCTGGGTAGCCGGCGAGAAGCCGGTGATCTCTGATCCGTAGAGCGCCGCCGCGAGCTTCGGAGTGCCCGCGAAGCGATCACAGAGATTGTGACCGATCTCCGGGAACGCCAGGAGAAGGTCCCGCGCTGCTCCCGGATAGGCCGCGGCCGCTCCCGTGTAGCAGAAAGCGTCTTCGCCCTCGGTGCGCCCCCGTCCGAAGTAGAGGCCCGGAGCCCGTGGCTCCCGGCCCTCGAGGAGCTCGGCTCGGGCGTGCTCCGCCAGCGTTGCCACGTCCTCCTCGGTGCCGGCCACCAGGGCCAACCGCAACGCACCCTCACCAGCCGACGACAAGGAGCCACCGCTCCGGGTCTTGCCCGGGTCCACTGCGTCGGCCAGGGCCGAGGCGAGGGCGTCCATGGAGTCGGCGGAGTAGAAGCGGAAGATGGGCGCATCCACGGGTGCCACCGTGGCCGACGTCCGTGCGGGGGCCCGAAGCTCCACCGTCCTTCCCAGTCCAGCGTACGAGCGCACGTCGACCTGAGTGTGGGTCCGGTCCCGCGGGCGGGGCGCGGGCCACGCCCCTTCCCCATCGAGCTTGGCGCCGAGGTGGGCCGTCACGACGCCGGCCGCCACGTGGAGGAGGCCCGATACGCCGTGGGCGTGGCCGAAGCGTTTCGTGACCTCGCTCTCTCCCGCCTCCGGGACGAGATCGACCCTCACCGGCCCGTGGGGGCCGTCATCGACGAACTCGACGTCGCCGCCCACCACGTCGTCCAGTGTCGCCAGCGCAGCGACGCCGCGAGCGACGGCTACGTCCTCGCGCATGAGGATCAGAGCGACTGCCGCGTCGCCGGGCTTCTGCCGATCGGACGAAAGGACGGCGCGCGCGGCGGCCACATGAGCGGCCTCGTGGGAGAAGTCCGATGCACCCACTACGGCAGCGTCGATCTCGCCGGACCGTAGGGCCCGGACCGCGAGCTTGAGGGCGTCGAGACCCGACAACTCCTCACCGGCCACCGTGAAGCCCGGAGCCGTCCAATCCTGTCGCGCATGGACGCGATTGGCCGGAATGTTGGGCATGCAGCCGATGACCCCCGCCGAAGTCAGATGGCGAGCCGCCCGTGCGTTGGCCTCCCGCCAGCCGTCTCGATCGACGTCGTCCGAGAGCAACTCCCGCAACCGAACGCGAAGGCCGTGTCGGGCAGCCTCCGGGTCCACGCACATCCCGATGTACACTCCGGTGCGGGCCGGGTCGACGTCCCCCACCTGATGGAGGGCCTCGTCGAGGACCGCCAGAATGGACGACTGCTGCGCCAGACTCTCCTGCAGATCGTTGGGCGGGAAGCCGAGGTCGGCCATGGCCAGGACGATCTCGTCGGTGGCGGTGTCGCTACCGTCCACCGGACCGACGAGGCGTCGCACGAAGCTCGGTAGCCCCACGTCCTTGCCCACGATGACACCCATGCCGGCGACGGCGATGGACGGTGCGGACAGGTCTGTCGCAGCGCCGCTCCCGACGGCGACCGGGAGACCGTGGGACCCGGCGTCGCCCGTCCACTCCTCCACCACGAGGTGGGCGTTGTTGCCGCCGAAGCCGAAGTTGCTGATGGCCGCCCGGCGGGGGCCGTCACTCTCCCATGGCGCGGCTTCTCGGAGGAGCCGGAACCCGTACTCGTCGATGACGGGCAGGGGAGCGTCGCACGGCGTTGGGGGCAGGAGCCGGGCCTCGAAGGAACTGAGGACCTTGAGGAGGCTGGCCACGCCCGACGCGGTGATGGGGTGGCCGATGTTGGCCTTCAACGACCCGATGGCGGGTTTCGGCCCGTCACCCCAGATGGCGGCCAGGCTGTCGAGTTCCACCGTGTCGCCCCGGGGCGTTCCCGTGGCGTGGCACTCGATGAAGTCGATGTCCGCCGGGGTGACGTCGGTCTGCTCGTACGCCGCTCGCATGGCGCGGATCTGTCCGTCGGTCGCCGGCGCGAGGAATCCGCTCTGGCGTCCGTCGTTGGACAGCCCGATGGCACGGATGACCCCGAAGATGCGGTCTCCGTCGGCGATGGCGTCCTCGAGGCGCTTGAGCGCGACCAGTCCTGCGCCTTCCGCCGGCAGGAGACCATCGGCCTCTCGATGCAGCGGTCGGGATCTGCCGCTACGGCTCAACGCATTGAGGGCCGTAAAGCCCAGATGGATGAAGAGGGGGTCGGCACGCGCCACGCCCCCGGCGAGCATGAGATCCGATTCACGGTCTCGGAGTCGGCGACAGGCGATGTCCAGGGCATACAGCGACGACGCGCATGCAGCATCGAGGGCGAACACGTCGCCGGTGAGCCCGAACGCCCGGGCCACGAGGTGGGTGGGCCCGCCCGACGAGAACCGGTTTCGTGCGTCGGAGGTGACGCCGGCCCGCCCGGGCTTGGGAGCGTTCTCCCCGTGTCCCAGCCAGAAGTCTTCGACGAAGCGCGTGTGCTCCACCGTGGGATACGAAAGGTTGCCCACGACGAGGCCGGTACCGGGCGGGGCCGCCTCCACACCAGCCTCGGCCAGGGCCGTCCGGGTGCAATGGAGCAACCACCGGGTCAGCGGGTCGAGGCGGTGGACGTCGGGCAGCCGGTCGCGGAAGGCGGCTTCATCGAAGACGTCGTCGAAGCCGCGGACGTAGCCACCGCGGTTGCTCACCACGTGCTCCTCGCCGGGCCCCGGCGCCCGTTCCGCCAACAGTCGCCGGGAGTCGAGACCCCAGGCCCCGTCGGGCGCCTCGTCGATGAGGACCCGGGCGTCCCGGACCGCCTCGAAGAGCGCGTCCGGGGTGAAGGCGCCGGGCAACACGCAGGCACGCCCGACGATGGCGATGGGCTCGAATCTACTCATGGGAGACTCCGGTCACTTCGTCGGTCAGGCACCCTTGGTGTCGAACTGCACCTCGCGCAGCTCGGCCACCAGATCCCCTTCCTCGGTCGCAAGAACGAAGTCGAAGAGCGTCCCCTGCTCCGTCTTCCTGGCGCGGAACGCCGAGCGGAGCCGCTCCGGAATGGCTTCCAGGTGGTGCACCACCATGGACCCCATCCGGGCCAGCCTCTGAATCGCCCCCGCCTTGTGATGCGCCCACAGCTCCCCGAGCTGGATCAGCCCCTCGAACGCTGCCGGATCGAAGCCCTGGGCGAGGGCCTTGGGAGCCCATCCCAGGCTCGTGGCCGATCGCACCAACGCCATTCCACCCTCTTCGGAGACCCCTTCCAACGACTCGATGGAGCGGAACGGCCGGGTCGAGCCCAACACCTTCTCGTAGGCGGTTTCGGCCTCGAACGGCCATGGCTCGAGACCGGCGGACGGCACCTCGGGGGGCGCAGACGCGCCATTGCTCGAGTACCGCACGGTGGTCTCGTGGTGGGGGTTGCCCGCCGCATCCTTGAAGATGAGTCGGTACCCCGGAATGGCCGCCACCAGTGGATGGACCTCCACCGTGTGCTTCCCCGTCGCGACGGCCGTCGGGTCCCAGTCGCGCATGGCACTCACGAAGTCCTCGAGGTACGTCCGCATGGTCCGCACCGGCTTGAGTGCCTGTCCGAGTCGCATGGCGAAGTCGGCCACCAGCGCGGGCGCCAGCCCGCCGTCGCTGCCCCGGCCGTTCTCGTCGTCGTCGCTCACGGTGAAGCTCTGCATGACGGCCGGGAACGAGGGCGCGGCGAGTACCACCCGCTCCACCCCGTCGCCGGCGCTTCCCAGCTCGTCGGCGAAGAACCGCGAGCCCAGATCGACGTCCAGCAAGGCGATCCCCTGCTTCTCGAAGTGGGCGGCCAGCCCTTCATCCACCATTCCGCCGGCCCACGGTCCCCAGTTGTAGGACCGCACGCGGCACCATTCGCCGCGCTGGTGCGCCTCGGCCGCCGCCACCTTGTTGAGGACCTCGTTGGCCGCGGCGTACGCCGACTGGCCGGCATTGCCGGCCCTCGCGGCGATGGACGAGAAGAGAGCGATGACCTGGATGGGGTCTTCCTTGGTGGCCTCCAGGAGCACCGACAGGCCCGTGACCTTCGGCCCGAAGACGTCGGCTACCCGATCGGGCGTCATGTCCGCCAGCGCCTTGTCTCTGAGTACGCCCGCTCCGTGCACGATGCCGTCCACGGACCCCCAGGTGTTCCGGACCTGATCGAGTGCCGCCTGCACTTCGTCGGACTTGGTCACGTCGGCGCTCAGGTACATGGCCTCGATGCCCCGGGCGTCGAGATCGGCGAGGGTCATCCGGACTTCGGCGCTGGCCGACAGCGACTTCGCTTGGGCCTGGAGTCCGGCGAAGTCCACGGTCTCGCCGCGCTCCTGGGCCGCCTTCGCCAGCGCTCCGGTGATCTGCACCGAATCGGTGCTGAGGGGGACGCCTTCCGGCCATTCCTGCAGGGCCGAACGTCCCAGAAGCGCCAGTCGCACGCCCCAGCGCTCGGCGAGCTCGGCCACCGAGCTCGCGGTGACACCACGCGCTCCGCCGGACACGACCACCACCGACCCCTCGTCGAGAGGTACCGCACCATCGTTCGACAGGGACAGCGGTTCGATCTGAACGACCGACCGGACACCGTCCTCGGAGATGCCGACCTCCAGGGCGGGTCCGCCCAGGAAGAGCTCGTCGAGGATGGCGTCGGCGGCCGAATCGGGTGCGGCCACGTCGATGGCCTTGAGCGAGGCGCCGGGCCATTCACGGGCGGCCGTCTTCACGATGCCCGCCAGACCCGCGGTCCACGCCCCGTCACCCGGATCTCCGGCCAGCCCGAAATGACCGCCCGTCGACTGAACCGTCACGAACAGGCGCTCCGAGGGTTCGGGGTGCTGCGCAACGAGACGAGCCGCCTGGATCGCTGCGGTGTGAACGGCCAACGCTCCCTCGGGACCCGCCGCATGGTCCGCCAGCCCCGCGAGACAGATGACCGCCGACGCCGACGCCGACGGGGCGTCGACGACCGTGGCGGACACGCCATGAGCCTCCAGCCCCTCGACGAGAAGTCGAGCGAGGGCCGGACGCTCTCCTGTGACCTCTACCGTGGCGGAGCCACGGAGCGCACCCAGTCCGAATCCAGGACGAAGCTCGGGCACGATGGTGGGCACGAAGGCCGAGACCTGCGTG
>CALJKZ010000426.1 GCA_937983085.1 uncultured Gemmatimonadales bacterium | reverse complement strand
TCGGGCCATCTGGGCGGTCGGGGCCCCGTTCGGGCCGCGCGCCGGGTCGACCAGCAACGGGAGGTGCGTCGCCAAGGGGGCGTGATCGTCCGCGCTGACCACGATCCCGAACGGATGCGCTCGTATCAGGTCGTGGAGCGCGGCCGTGTCCTCGAGGCGGAACGGTGCTGGAGTCCACATGGGCGTCCCTCCGGGCCGAGGGGGTTGGCAGGGAGTTCGAGGAGTATAAATTAACTGACTAGATAATTATCTGCCAGCCTTGAACGACGCAACCCAGCGATGTGAGGAGACTCGTGACCCAGCCTGTCGGAGCGCCGCTCCCCGATTGGACGCCACCACCACCGGATCTGCCGGAGGTCCTGGGTGGGCGCTACGCCCGCCTCGAACGGCTCGACCTCGCGGTGCATGGCGACCCGCTCCCGAAGGCCTTCCTTGTGGAGGAGTCGGACTCGGACTGGACGTACCTGCCGTATGGACCGTTCCACGACCCCCGCGAGCTGGACGCGTGGCTCAGCTGGGCCGCCGCCTCCACGGATCCCCTCTTCTACGCGATTCGCGACGAAGACGGAGCCGTAGCAGGGGTCGCGAGCTATCTGCGGATCGCTCCCCAATCCGGCTCCATCGAGGTGGGGCACATCCATTTCACGCGCCCGCTCCAGCGCACCCGCGCGGCCACGGAGTCGATGTACCTGATGATGCGCGAGGCCTTCGAGCTCGGGTACCGCCGATACGAGTGGAAATGCGACGCGCTGAACCAGCGGTCCCGCTCCGCGGCTCTGCGCCTGGGGTTCACGTTCGAAGGCGTCTTCCGGCAGGCCACCGTATACAAGGCGCGGAACCGCGACACTGCGTGGTACTCGGTCATCGACACCGAATGGCCAGCGGTGCGCGACCGCTTCGTACGTTGGCTTGATCCGAGCAACTTCGCTGAGGACGGCACCCAGCTACGCCCGCTGGCGTCGCCTCGCGTCGCCACGGAGGTCGGGTGAAGACGGCGCCGCATTCCGCTCATCCGGGTCTCGTTCACGCGCGGCCGCGCGAGACGCTCGATCCGGAGAGCTGGGACGACTTTCGCGACCACGCGCATGCGCTCCTCGACGAGCTGATCGACTTCCAGCGCGATGCGTCGAGCGGTCCTGCGTGGCGGCCGTTCCCGGCGAAGGAAGAGTCGGCGTTCGAGACCACGGCGCCCACCGAGGGCGTCGGTGTGGCCGGAGCCTTGTCCGCCTATCGGCGTAGCGTCCTCCCGTGGCCGACCGGTCTGCACCATCCCAGGTGGTGGGGTTGGGCCGGTGGGAACGGCACGCCGACCGGAATGCTCGCCGCAATGATCGGGGCCGCCCTGAACGCCCTGCCGGGCAACTTCAACGACAGTGCGACGCGGGTCGAGGCACAGGTCATGGCGTGGATGAAGGAAGCCTTCGGTTTCCCCCAGGCGAGTAGCGGGATCGTCACCGGTGGTGCGTCGATCTCGAATCTGGTCGCACTGATCGTGGCCAGAGACAGTCAGACGGGTCATTCCGCGTCCCGAAACGGTGTCCATGCTCTCGAGTCACCGTTGTCGCTGTACGTGTCCGCGGAGGTGCACTCATCGATCTTCAAGGCCGCTCAGGTCATGGGTATCGGCCGCGAGGCGGTCCGGGTGGTGTCGGTCGACGATCAGTTCCGAATGCGCCTGCCCGAACTGGTGGACGCCATCGTGGCGGATCGGCGCCAAGGCCGGCAACCCTTCGCCGTCGTGGGCACCGCGGGCACGATCAACACCGGATCCTCGGACGACCTGGACGCGATCGCCGACATTGCCGTCGAGGAGGGGTTGTGGTTCCACGTCGACGGGGCCTTCGGAGCCATGGCGGCGCTCAGCCCTGCGCTCAAGCCGATCGTTCGGGGTCTGGAACGGGCCGACTCGCTCGCTTTCGACTTCCATAAGTGGATGAACGTGAACTACGAGGCCGGGGGCGTCCTGATTCGGGATGCGGACGCACATGCCGCCTCCTTCTCCGGGGGCGGGGACTACCTGCGGCCCCTGGAGCGGGGAACCGGGTCGTGGCCTGATATGGCGGGGGCCCGCGGGCTCCAGCTCAGCCGGGGATTCAAGGCTCTGAAGCCGTGGTTGATGATCCTGGAGCACGGCCTCGACAAGTTCGGCAGGATCGTCGAACAGGGTGTGCGGCAGGCTCTTCACGCTGCTGAGCGGATTGATGCATCGACCCACCTGCACTGCGTCGCTCCCGTTGCTCTCAACGTCGTGGCATTCAGGTGTGTCACGGGCGGATCGCTGGAGGCGGAGGACGAACTCAATCGTGAGTTGCTCATGCGACTGCAGGAACGAGGGATCGCGATTCCGTCATCGACGTTGGTGGACGGGCGGTTCACGCTGCGCGTCTGTTTCTGCAACCACCGCTCGACAGTGGCGGATATCGATGACTTCGTCGGGAGCGCCGACGCGCTCGCCGCTGAGCTGCTCGACGAGCTCGATGCGTGACATGGGAGGGACTCATGGAGCGGTCGGTTCGTCGTGAGCGATGCGGCGAAGCATCTGGGCCTGCAGCTCCTCGAAGATGTTGTCGGCGCGTCCGGTCCCGTTGGTTCCACCGATGACACGAGCACCAAGAAGACCTGCGAGAAACGCGTCGGCGACGGCCTCGGGGGAAGAGACGTAGTCGACTCCGGCGTCCTGAAGCATCACGGCGACGACCCCCCCGGATTGGGCGAAGACGCGCTCGGCCGCCGTGCGTCTCTCCGCCTCGGCATCCAGCAGCGCCTGGACAAGGAACTTGCAGACCGAAGGGTTCTCCCGGACGAAGGAAACGTAGGCGTGCACCATCGTCACCAGTCGCTTCGACGGGTCCGTCTCCGCGAGTGCCGGCGAAAGGACACGCTGGCGGAACAGGCGTCCGATTCGTTCGATGACACCGGTGAAGAGCTCGGCCTTGCTCGGGAAGTGCCAGTAGATCGCCCCCTTTGTGATCCCGGCTCGCGCCGCGACTTCGCCGAGGGGGGCGGAGGCGAACCCGTCACGTGCGAACACGGCAAGCGCACCGTCGAGAATCGCATCGCGGGTATCTTCGCTTTTTACGCCTGCGGGGCGGGCCATTGCTGCTCCTGCAGTGGGCGAACGGGGTCGGCCGTCTGAGGCCGAAGGGTGAGGAGGTTCGGCGGTGGGCGCAACCGAAACAAAATGAACGGACAGAACGGTGGGGCTCGGGTTCGTCGAGCGGGGCCTTCCGACGTGGAGGCGATACGAGGGCTGCTGGCTGCGGCCTTCTCGCCGTGGGCGTCCCACTACTCCGCACGCGCGTTCGCAGGGACAGTGCCCGGTACGGCCGTTCTCCTGGGTCGACTCTCGGAAGGTCCGGTCTGGGTTGCCGTAGCCGGTGCGGGGCTGTACACCGCGCGGGCGGAACTGGTCGGCACTCTGGGGGCGGTCGAGGAGGCGAATGGGCTCTACCTTCGGTCACTGGCGGTGGCGCCGCGGCACCAGGGCCGTGGGGTGGGGAGGGGTCTGATCGAGAGAGCAGAGGCATACGCGATCGCGAGAGATCACGACCGGCTGCTCCTCAGTACGGCGCCGTTTCTCGTTCCGGCCGTACGGCTCTATCACCGCCTCGGATTCGTGGAGACCGAGGCGGGGGCGACGGACCTCGCGGGCACTCCACTTGTCTCGATGGAGAAGTGCTTGCGGCCTCGATCGACTTGAGCGGACGTGTGGCTTCGAGCCTGCGGTCGATCGTAGCGATGACCGGCCCGCTCAGACGGCGACCGGGCGATGGTCCCAGGGGCCCAGGGAGGCGCTGGCCGCCAGAGGCGGCTCA
>CALJKZ010000425.1 GCA_937983085.1 uncultured Gemmatimonadales bacterium | reverse complement strand
CCACATCCCCGTCTCGCACGGACCCACCCGCGGTGAGGTCGGTGGCGCCCGTGCACGAGGTCCACGTGACCTCTCCCTCAAAGCCGGTTTGGTAGAAGGTCCCCGGATACACGTCGTTGGCCAGGCCGGTTGCAGCTCTCCAGGCTGTGGACAAGGTAGGTCGGTCGGAACCCACCAACTCGATGTCGAGTCGGGCACCGAGCCGCATTCGAAGTCTCGATGCGAGTCGGGTCCGGTACTGTGCGAAGACCCCTAGTTCTCGCGTCCCGAAAGAGGCTTCGGACGACGAGATCCCCTCGAAATAGCCTCGCTCGGCCGTGAGCGCCGACGCGTCGTCGAACATGTACACGGAGGATCCGTCGGCGCCACGCGACATGGTATGATCTGTCGCCCGAACGGCGAGCCCTCCTTCCAGGTAGGTCGATCCGGAGGAGTGGCTGATGGTCGGCATCAACGTCACGTCGATCCGGGATGATTCCCCGACAGCGTGAGAGGGTCCGCCCAACAGAGATCCCGAGCGAAGAAGCTGGCCCGGCGCAAGCACGCCGGCGTCTGGCTCGAAGTCGCGCACGCTCCCGGAGACGCCCCCGCGAAGCCCGAAGAACGTCCGCTCTCCAATGGGCGTAAGCCACCCACCGGCGAAGGACAGATCAATGGACTCCTCGTCGTGCGGCAGTCCCGGTTGGTGCGGAAGCGGAGCAGCATCGCCAAAGTCCCGACGCGTGAAAGAGCCGCCCGCTCGAAAGAACGTCTGTCCCGAGGCACCGTTGTCGAGATCCAGTCGAATCAATCCTGAATATCGCGACAGTGTTTCAAGGGAGGGCTGAGCGAGTGCGTTCAGGATCTCCGGTGGTAGGGCGCCCAGATCGGACGCCACGCCCTCGCCGAGGCGGACGGGCCTCGGGGTCTGATGCCGAAGCAGATTCCCCACGAAGGCGAGGCTGGCCCCCTCTCTTGCCAGAGGCAGGACGCTCTGCACCGCGCCCTCGTAGGACTGGGTGGACGGTAGGTCACCGTCAAGACGATTGGATGCCCACAAGGGACCTCCGCCGTAGGAACCACTGACCTGCAGCGGCTCCCGGGTTCCGGCCCCGGTGGTCAGGCTCAAATAGCCACCAGGCGCTCCCATCCAAGAGATGTCCTGAGACAACGCCGACGCGGAGATCCCTTCCACGGCCACTACGGGAAAGAGCGGAAGGGGGTCCGCGTCGAACAGAGCGGTCGGATGGGGGGCTCGATAAAACGGGACCCCGTCCACCGTCACCCCCGTCTCCTCGGTCGTCAAACCCAGGGCGCCGACGTACCGGCCGAAGGGGGGGGCGAGCGCCGCCACCGACTCGACCCCACCCGTCCGGTAAGGGAGTGCCTGAAGTCCCTGTCCCGAGAATCGGGTAGCACCGAAGCCACCCCGGTTCGAAGCAGCGGAAGCGACGACGATCGTATCTACTTCGAAGACCGGTGGAGGCTGAGGGTTCAAGCGAAGATCAACGGAGAGATCCTCGGCGCCGACCACCTGCAGCCGAAGCCCAACCATCGGTCGGTACCCGATGGCTTCAACCCGAACGGTGTACTCACCCGGCCTTACGAGAGAAAGAGTGAACCGCCCCGACGCGTCTGTCGACGTCACGGCACTTCTCCCCACCGTCCCTATCAGCGTGACGGTAGCTTGAGGCACCGCCGCATTGTTCGAAGATGAACGAACAGAACCGGAGACGGCGCCATACGCCGATAATTGCCCGCTGGCCGGCGAAGGAGCCAGGAGGGCGAGCAGGACCAACCAGATACAGGCTGTTGGCGGAGCGAGGCGTGAATGCAAGGCGGTCTGGGAAGGGGGGCGTTCGTCGCGCACCAAGTCTCAATCTACGGTCACGTGGGCCGAACTCCCACAATGACGTTGGCACTCACGGGCCTCGCCGGAAGTCGCGAGATCGTGCCGGAGTCGGAACGTCCCTACGACGCCGGCCCCGCTCTCACGTACCGACCTCCTGGTAGGCTTCGATAGGCGGGCAAGCGCACACGAGGTTCCGGTCACCGTAGGCGTTGTTCACTCGCCGCACCGACGGCCAGAACTTGTACTCCCGCGTCCAGGCCGCGGGGTACGCCGCCTGCGTGCGGCCGTACGAATGTTCCCACTCGTCGGCGGTGACCATGGCCGCCGTGTGAGGTGCGTTCTTGAGCGCGTTGTCCTCGGCATCGGCGATGCCCAGTTCGACCTGCTCGATCTCGGCTCGGATGGAGACCATGGCGTCGCAGAAGCGGTCCAGCTCTTCCTTGGGCTCGGACTCCGTGGGCTCGATCATGAGCGTCCCGATGACCGGGAACGACACCGTTGGAGCGTGGAAGCCGTAGTCGATGAGACGTTTGGCGACGTCCTCTTCGCTGATGCCCGTCGCCTTCTTCATGGGCCTCAGATCCACGATGAACTCGTGGGCCACCAGACCGCCCTGCCCCCGGTAGAGCACATCGAAGTGCCGTTCCAGTCGCTTCGCCATGTAGTTGGCGTTGAGGATGGCGATCTCCGACGCACGGCGTGTCCCATACCGGCCGAGCATGGCGATGTACGCCCACGAGATGACCAGGATGCTGGCGCTGCCCCACGGCGCAGAGGAGACGGCGCCAATGGCCTTCTCACCACCCGTCTCATGGACCGAGTGGCCGGGCAGGTACGGCGCCAGCTTGTCGTTCACGCAGATGGGGCCCATGCCGGGACCGCCGCCCCCGTGTGGGATGGCGAACGTCTTGTGAAGGTTGATGTGGCAGACGTCTGCACCGTAGTCGCCGGGCCGTGCCAGCCCCACCTGGGCGTTCAGGTTGGCGCCGTCCAGGTAGACCATGCCGCCGTTCTCGTGGACGATGTCGCAGACCTGACGAATGCCCTCCTCGAAGACCCCGTGGGTCGACGGGTAGGTCACCATGAGCGCCGCGAGGCGCTCCGCATGCTCATCGGCCTTCGCCTGGAGGTCGTCGAGGTCGATGGTACCCTCATCGGTACTCTTCACGACGACGACCTTCATGCCGGCCATGACGGCGCTTGCGGGATTGGTGCCGTGGGCCGACGAGGGGATGAGGCACACGTCGCGGTGGTGATCGCCCCGGTCCTCGTGGTAGGCACGGATCACCAGGAGTCCCGAGTACTCGCCCTGGGCACCGGAGTTGGGCTGGAGCGACGTGGCGGAAAAGCCCGTGATCTCGGCAAGCCAAGCCTCGAGCTCGTCGAAGATCTCACGGTACCCTTTCGCCTGCTCCAT
>CALJKZ010000424.1 GCA_937983085.1 uncultured Gemmatimonadales bacterium | reverse complement strand
CCGGCGTCCAGCGGCCGCGCCTACTGGTGCCCCCCATCGCAGCCACGACGTACTCGGTGTCCTCGACCTGATCGGACGAGGTGACGCTGTACTCACGGGGCACCGTCAGGTCGGAGTCCGACGAATCGTCACGAACCGCCGGGAGGTTGCCTCCGCCCGGTAGATCCTGGAGGAGCTCCTTCAGCTCGTCGGCCGTGGATGCCTTGTGGGCGATATCCACCCGGTGCTCGAACTCGTCGATGTCCATGACGTCGTTGGCGAAGTGCTCCATGAGCGCATCGATGGTGATCTGGCGCGTCTGGTCCGTCGGTCGACGCGCGCCCTCCCCTTCATCCGACATCGTGGGCAACTCCTCATGGTGCGGGCCTCGCAGCAACGAATCTATCGTGACCGACGTACGGTGGCGTAAAGAAGTTCCTCTTTTCATGTTGTCCGTCCGTCTCACCGGAAGCTACGAAGGAGTTCGCAGCATGCGTGCACACCAGTCGAAGAGAGCCGTCGTGTTCGCGGTGGCCCTCGCCATGGGCCTCGTCGGTTGCGCCTCGAGCGGAAGCGGCGGCAGCTCCCGCCCCGCCGGCGCCACCACCAACCGCATCGTCTCCGCCGAGTTGGAGCCCCTCGGGCAGATCAGCCCCCTCCGGGCCATCGAGCGCCTGCGTCCCCAGTGGATGCGGACGCGTAGCGGCGACGCTCCGATCCTTCACGTCGACGGGGCCCGACGGAGCAGCCTGAACGACATGAACTCCTACCAGCTCTCCGAGATCGACCGCATCGAGTACATGAGCGCCAGCGACGCCACGACTCGATACGGAACCGGATACGCAGGCGGAGCGATCCTGCTCTTCACGAAGTAGCACCACATACGGGGAAGGGCGGTCGGCAGCCTCCGGGCGAGCCGACCGCCCTCTTCCCTCGCCGGCTCGCGGTCAGGGCACCAGCCCGCGCGCGCACCGCTCCCACACCTCGGCGCAGGCGCACGGTTCCTGCACCTCGAGCCACTCGTCCGCCGTATGCGCCTGCTCGATGCTCCCCGGTCCGAAGCAGACGGCCGGGATCCCGGCCTCGTTGAGGAAGGCGGCATCGACCCACGCGGTCATGCCCTCCACCCGGGACTCGATGCCCAAGGCGCCGGCGGCGTCGAGGAGCCCCTGCACCAGCATGGACTCCACCGCCACTTCCGTCCCCGGACGATCGAGGGTCATCTCCAGACTCGCGTGGACGTCGGCGTGGTGGCGGCAGACGTCGTCGAGGACGCTCTGGAAGTCGGCAACGACGTCGGGCGTCGACTCGCCGGGCATGGTTCGCCGCTCCAGCGTCAACTCACAACGCTCCGGGTACACCGATTCGGCCGTCCCGCCCCGAATGGTGCCCGCGTGAAAGGAGCCGTGCCCCAGGAGGGGGTGCGCCCCCCGGCCCTGGAGTTCGGCGGCGTACCCGTCGAGGGCGGCCAGGTAGAGTCCGGCATGACGCACGGCATCCACGCCGATGTCGGGCCGTGAGCCGTGGGCCGCGCGGCCCTGGAAGACGGCTCGGAGCCAGACGAACCCCTTGTGGGCGGGCATCACGCGGAGGCTGGTGGGCTCGCACACCACCGCCATGTCCGCCTGAGCCCCGCTCCCCACGAAGTCGGCCATCCCCACACTGGCGTGCTCCTCGTCGGCCGTCAGCGCGATGACGAGGGTCGGCCTCGGTCCCCCGGCGGCGAGCCGGGCGCCTGCCGCCATGAGGGCGGCGACGCCTCCCTTCATGTCGCACGAGCCACGACCGATTAACCGGCCGTCCTCCACCACGGCGCCAAAGGGATCGACGGTCATCCCGTCGACGCCCACGGTATCGAGGTGGCCGTTGAAGAGGAGCGTCGGGCCTTCGCCGTCGAGTCGTCCGACCACGTTCCACCGCCCCGGCTCCACTTCCACCGTGTCCGTCTGAAAGCCCCATCCGCCCAGGAGATCCGCGGTGACCTCGGCCATCCGGGCCTCGCCGGCACCACGCGGCGCCAGCGTGGGATTCACCGACGGGATGGAGACGAGGAGCCTCGCCAGATCGAGGGGATCGCCGTTCCGTGCTGTCTCAACGGTAGGCATTGGTTCGTTGTCCTTGGTGGAGAGCATCGATACGAAGCGAGGGATCCTCAGCCGTCGGCCCGTTTTCATCAGGACGTTCGCTGAAATGCTGGGATTTGGACGTAGCTCGATTGTATCTATGAAGTAGGCCTCCGACGAGACGGTCGGGGGCACGCGCATCCCCCCACCGGAGTGACTCGTCATGAAGAGCTTCACCCTGGGCCTGCTCGGCGCCGCCGCGCTGGCCACGACGATTCTCCTGGTGCGCCAAACGAAGGAAGCAACGCAGAGTGAGCCGCGGCTCATCCCCGCCGGAGAGACTCAGCCGAGCACGATCTCGCTGGAGCGCATCAGAGAGTTGGGCCTATGACCCCTGATTTCGTCTGAACGCAGGACCCCGCCTCCGTGGCTGTGCGAGAAAAACAGACCCCCGGATGTCTCCGAATCGCTCCTCCGCCGCTCTTCGTTTCAGGTGGATCAAACCACCGAGCTCCGAGCTACGAGTCGAAATGCTCCCGGTTCTTCTCGACGTAGTTCGTCCACTCGCTGGGCACGTCGGTGTCGGGGAAGATCGCCTGCACCGGGCACTCGGGCTCGCACGCCCCGCAGTCGATGCACTCGTCGGGATGGATGTAGAACTGATCGTCGCCCTCGTAGATGCAGTCGACCGGACACACCTCGACGCAGCTCGCGTCCTTGGTCTCGATGCAGGGCTCGGTGATGATGTAAGTCATAGCTCGGACATAGGCTCGGTGAGTTGGCCGGCGCCCAAGAAGCTGTACCAACGAGGGAAGCGAGGCAATGGGGTTGTGGCCTCTGTACGAAATCCCTCGAGGCGTCGTATGGTAGGCTGAGCAAGCGAGTCCAAAGCCTTCGCGGTACGCAGAGTTCCGATGTCCCCAGCGCACGCAATGCGTCTCCTCTCCCTCGCGGTCCTGGCCGGATTGGCGAGCCCCGTCTCGGCGCAGGTGGGCTCGGTCACAGGCATGGTCTACGATTCCATCGACGGAGGACCCATGGCGCGGGCCATGGTCTACCTCTGGGACACCACCCATCGCGTGCTCACCGACGAAGACGGTCGCTTCCGCATGGAGGGGGTGGAGGCGGGCGAGTACAGCATTCTGTTCTATCACGACAAGCTGGGAACGCTGGGCGTTTCCCCCGGGCCCCGCTCCCTGAGGTTGGTTGCCGGGCAGGAGTTGGAGGTGACCCTGGCGACGCCGTCCATGGCGACGGTGGTGCGCTCCCAGTGCATGATCGAGGATCGGCCCCGCGCCTCCGGAGCTGTGGCCGGCCAGGTTCTCGACGGTCCGTCGGGACTTCCCTTGGGGGGCGCCCACGTGACGCTCTCGTGGAACGAGGAAGGAACGCCGACGCCCCGCACCATCGCCACCCAGACCGGTCCCTTCGGCTGGTTCAAGACGTGTCTCGTGCCCGCCGACCAGCCGGTGCTCGTGGGCGGTGCCTTCTTCGGCCGGGAGGCGGTCCGCCGGGAGGTGACCGTGGAGCAGGACGGCTACACCGAGGCCGCCATCTCGCTGTACGAGCATGAGGCCAGCACCATCCACGGGCGGCTCCTGGACAACGAGTCCGGCCGGGGTGTCGAGGGCGCGGAGACGTGGCTGCGCGGAACGTCGTTTCGCACACTCTCCGACGGCTCGGGCCGCTTCGAGTTCGACGACGTCACACCGGGCACGTACATGCTCATGACCGACCACCTGGCGTACGGCACCAAGATGGACACGCTGGTGGTCCCCGCCGATCAGACGCTGGCCGTGGAGATGCGCATCGACGACCGTCCCATCGAGATCGCGCCCCTCACGGTCACGGCCGAAGCGCCCCCTGTGACCATCGACCGGCGGCGCGGGGGTCTGGTGGTCACCCGCGACGAGATCGACAAGGTGCGGCAGACGTCGCGCGACGCAGCCGACATCCTCCGGTCCCTGCACCTTCCGGGCATCATCGTTCGCTACAACTCGACGTCGGGTCGGACGTGCGTGGGCTTCACGTCGGCCCAGGTGGTGATGAACTCGTCAGGGTGCGAGGAGATGCTCGTCTTCATCAACGACGTGCGAACGACCGACCCCTCCTTGGCGCTGCGAATGCCTCCCGACGCCATCGAGCGCATGGTCGTCTACAAGCCGCTGGAGGCGGGCAACCTCTTCGGCGTGGGCGGGGGCAACGGGGTGTGGATGATCTACAC
>CALJKZ010000423.1 GCA_937983085.1 uncultured Gemmatimonadales bacterium | reverse complement strand
TCCTCTGCCCCACGCGCGGGGTCATGTGAGCGTCGCCGAATCCGCCTCGTCAGAGCGCGCCTTCCACGGCGCGGAATTCGAGACCGACGCCTCGGGCGAATTCACCGTCGACCTCGGCGGGCGCCACGGCGTCTGGAACGTGAGGGCCCTCTACATCGTCCCGGCTCCGGCCGGGTCGGGGGCGGACTGGGACGTCCACTGGGCGACCCTGGTCTGGAACGCCGGACACTGAGCCGACCGGGGAGCGGAGGCGTCGCCTTCCTCCGCTCCCCGCGGTCGGGTCACCCGCGCGGCCGACCCGACGTGTGGAGGTGCACCACCTTCCAATGGCCGGCCATGCGGCGAAGCACGATCGTGCCTCGACCGTCGATATCGACGTGCCCGCGCTCCGTATCCGCGATCAACTCGTAGCGGAAGGCGGACCACGCAGCGTTCCCTTCCACCATCGGTTCGATCGCGTACCAGCGGTACACGAAGTTCTCGAACTGTTCGAGTTCCGGCGCGAGGTGATGGTCCCGGTACTCGGCCCACCCGTGGTCCACCCCGTCCCCCTCGATGATGTGGACCGCCCGGCTCTCCCAAAAGAGAGTGTCGAGCGATGCGAAGTCGCCGGCCTGCAAGCCCGCGCCGACAGCGACCACAACGGCGCGCAAATCATCCAGGGACGCCTGACCCGACAACGGAGCTGCCCCAAACGATGCGGGAATCGTCGCGACAGCGATTAACATCGCGAATCGAAGTCGTTGAACCACGTTGGATCTCCCAATGGGTAGATACGGCGTGAATCGACGAGCATGCGCGTGCGACCCTTCGACGGGCAAGGGGTCGGGATGACTCGTGAGCCGCACCGACCACGACAACACCGGTCGGGCCGGGACGAATTCGAGGGTCGGAGCGTAGTGGCGCTTCACGCCCGACCGACCCGCTCTCTGCCTCCGTGTCGATCCACCGCGGCTTCGACAGTGCCTCCGAGAGTCGCGGACGCCGCAACGCCTGCTTCGTTGTGCGCAACAGCCTCCAGGAACACGGTCACGAGCGCCGCGTCAAGCGCACACTTACGCCCTGTCTCCGCATTTAGCAGATATCCTGGGTCGCGGTACCGTCCACCGGAAAGCTCACTAGGACCCGATCCTTGACGACGCCACCTTGACCCCGTACCCACCTACGGGGTTTAGGTTGTTTTCATGCCCACGGACGACACGACCACCCTAACGATCGGCGCGCTCGCCAACGCCTCAGACATCGGCGTGGAGACGGTGCGCTTCTACGAGCGGAAGGGTCTCCTGCCCGAGCCGCCACGCACGAAGACCGGGTACCGCCAGTACCCACCCGAGACCGTGGACCGCGTTCGCTTCATCCGCCGAGCTCAGGGACTGGGCTTCTCCCTCCGTGCGCGCGTGCACCTTCTGGCGCTGCGGGTCGGGGCGGACGCGGGCTGCGGAAGCGTGGAGGCCCAGGCACGTGAAAAGCTCGAGCAGGTGGCGGGCAAGATCGGCGAACTCCGGCGCATCCAGTCGGCCCTCCGGCGTCTCGTCCGGGCCTGCGAAGCGCGTGAGCCCACCGGCGAGTGTCCGATTCTCGAAGAGTTGGAGGAGGGCCAATGAGCGCGGAATCGTTCGACCTCTTGGTGATCGGAGCGGGTACGGGCGCCAACGGCGTGGCGCGCGGCTGCGCGAAGGCCGGCTGGAGCGTCGCGGTCGTGGACTCGCTGCCGTATGGAGGCACCTGCGCGCTCCGTGGCTGCGACCCCAAGAAGATGCTCGTCGGTGTGACAGAGGCGCTCGATTGGACCCGTCGGATGGCCGACAACGGCGTCCACGTCGACGGCATGCGGCTCGACTGGCCGGAGATGATGGCCTTCAAGCGAACCTTCACCGACGCGATGCCAGGGCGCGTCGAGGAGGGGTTCGAGAAGCTCGGGATCGAGACGTTGCACGGAACCGCGACCTTCACGTCTCCGAGCACAGTGCGGGTCGGAGACCGCGTGCTTGCGCCTCGGTTCGTGCACGTCGCGACCGGCGCCCGTCCTACGACGTTGGGCATTCCCGGTGAGGGGCTGGTCAGTACCAGCACCGACTTCCTCGACCTTCCCAAGCTGCCACCCCGCATTGTGTTCGTGGGCGGCGGCTTCATCTCCTTCGAATTCGCGCACATCGCCAAGCGAGCGGGAGCGGCCGAGGTCACGATCCTGCACCGGGGCGCCCGGCCGCTGGTGCGGTTCGACCCCGATCTCGTCGATCTCCAGGTCGAGCGGACACGGGAGCTCGGCGTCGGCGTCCGGCTCGAGAGCTGCGTCGTGGGAATCGAAGAGCGAGGTGGGTCGCTCGCCGTGGCGGTCGAGACCGAGCGCGGCGTGGAGACCGTCACGTGCGACCTGGTGGTCCATGGTGCCGGGCGCGTCCCGAACGTCGGCGCGCTGGATCTGGAGGCGGGTGGCGTCGAGGTGACCGACGCGGGGATCGTGGTCAACGCATCGATGCGAAGCGTCTCCAACCCGAGGGTGTTCGCCGCCGGAGACTGCGCCGCGACCGGAGCGCCCAACCTCACGCCTGTTTCGGCTAATGAAGGCCGTATCGCGCTCAAGAATCTCCTGCTGGGCGACGACGAGCGGACCATCCACTACCCGCCGATCCCCACCGTGGTGTTCACCCTGCCCCCGGTGGCCGGAGTCGGACTGCTCGAGTGCGAGGCGCGCGACCAGAGACTGGACGTCGAGGTGAGCTTCCGGCGAACGGACGGCTGGTACTCCTCGCTGCGGGTCGGCGAGCCCTATGCGGCGCACAAGGTGCTGGTGGAGCGCGGCACCGGCCGGATCGTCGGCGCGCACGTGCTCGGTCCGGGAGCGGAGGAACAGATCAACCTCTTCGCCATGGCCATGGGTGCGGGGATGACGGCGAACGAGCTCAAGGGGGTCGTCTTCGCCTACCCGTCATACGCCTCGGATCTGGCGTCGATGGTCTGAGGAAGGTCCTTGACCCTGTAGTACGGTACGGGGGCCAGACTACAGCGTGAGGGTCCGGCCGGGAGGTCGGGGGTCGGGTCCTGGCGAGGAGCACAGAGGCTCCTTAGCCACGTTCGATCCCGACCGAAGCGGAGGGAGGACCTATGACGTACGCACCGAACCTCGATCAGTATTGGGCGGCCCTCGAGAAGGCGCTCCCGGTCTTCGACGAAGACGAGCGGGTGGCCGCGGTCGCCCTTTACAGGGAGTTGGCCAGGGGGAGCGCGGTGAGACCGGAACAGCTCGCGGGCGCACTGGGTGTGACGACCGACGAGGCCGAATCCTTGCTCGCGCGTCCATCGATCCGCTGCCTCGTGTACCCGGACGACGACGGCTACGTGCTCGGCTTTGGCGGCTTGGCCGCCGCGAGGATGGCGCATGAACTGCGACTGGACGGGCGCACGCTGTGGACGTGGTGCGCGTGGGACAGTCTGTTCATCCCGGAGATCCTGGGAGAGAAGGCCGAGGTCGAGAGTCGCGATCCGAGAACCGGGGCGACGATCCGACTCACCGTTGGCCCGGAGGGGGTGCGGGCCAAAGAACCCGAGGCGCCCGTCGTGTCGTTCGTCGCCGCGGATGCCGAGCAGTTCAACACTTCGGCCGAGAACGTGATGGGGAGCTTCTGTCACTTCGTCTTCTTCTTCGAGAGGCGCGCGTCGGGCGAGGCGTGGAGGGCGGAGAACGCGGGGACGTTCCTCCTATCGCTCGACGAGGCAGCGGACCTCGCTCACAGGCTCAACCACCGCACTTGGGGCCAGGCGCTCGAGTCCGGGGCTTCGGCATCCGCTCGGGGCCGCGGCTGACATGGTATTGTGGGCTGCGGGCTTGACTCCGTACTACGGTACGGGGCGTAGCTTTCGATTCGAGGCCGGTCCAGTGAATGGGCCAAACGGCGAACCGGACGTCGGGAGGCAGGTGTGAAAGACGGGATCAAGACTGCACTGCCGAGTGTGGGAGGGGTGACCACGGCATTCGGGTCGGCGCTTTGTTGCGGGGGCCCCGTCGTAGCGGCCAGTCTCGGCGTATCGGGAGCTGGGCTGTCGGCCTTCGAGCCGTTTCGCCCCTACTTTCTAGTGGCGACCGCCGTATTGTTGATCTTCGGATTCTGGCAGCTCGACCGGGAGGAAAGGGCCTCGTGCGAGCCGGGCAAGCCATGCGCTGAGCCCGCGGCGCGGAAGCGCATGAAGATCACGCTCTGGGTGGCGACTGTGATCGCGGTCGTGTTCGCGACGTTCCCGAGCTGGCAATCGCTGGTGTTCTGAG
>CALJKZ010000422.1 GCA_937983085.1 uncultured Gemmatimonadales bacterium | reverse complement strand
GTGGGGATCACCCGCCAGGAGTCGTGGACCGCTCGGGAGGGGACGTGTGTGGAGATGCCCGAATTCCTGGAAGAGACCATTGAGCGGATCGCCTTCATCGCCCGTGACGACAAGCGGGTCGACCAGCGGTCCGGCGTGAGCCAGCGCATGCCCATCACCGTCACCGAAACGGTGGTCTCCAACGCGGAGCGACGCGCTCTTCGTCACGGTGAGGACGTCGCCGTGCCCCGCGTGACCGACCTGTACGCCGCGCTGCCCGCCATCACCGGAAAGATGGAGCTGGAGTACGAAGGAGAGCTGCACGGTGCGGATCGCATCGCCCGTGAGCTCATCCAGCAGTCCTGCTCGCAGACCTTCGACCTCTACGCCGCCGGCGCCGATGTCGGCGACATCGTGGACTACTTCGAGACCGGCGGTGCGCTCCAGGTGGGCCAGGACTCGGCCGCCGAGGCCTGTGTGAAGGGCTTCGCTACCGTCCCCGGCCTCCTCGACCTCGTCGAGAACGTCGGACTCGCCCCGGAGAAGGCCGGCGACGGACACCGGGCGGCGGCCAGCGAGCTCGTCCTGGAAGCGCTCGTGGCCCAGCGTCGCATCAGCCGGACCACCGCCGGATACACCCGGGCGCCCCACCAGCATCCCAACCCGGGCAAGGGGTATCAGGGCTTCGACCCCATGGGCGGGCTCAACATCTAGGTCGGCCCCGATCCAGGCGGGTTCAGACGACGCCTGACTTAGAACGAAAATTCTAATTCGTCGAAGGTCCGGCTCCCGGCGGTCAGCCCCTCCGGAGGGTCGGGCCCCGGCAAGGGCCCGGCTCACGGGAGGGCCACAGGCGTCGGAGGTCGGCCGACGCGCTCTCAGGGCATCAGGCCGCGCTTCGCTCCCGGCTCCGTAGTGCCTGATCGAGGTCGTCCCACAGGTCGTCCACATCCTCCAGGCCCACAGACAGGCGCAGCAGGTCGTCAGGAACGCCGGCGGCGGAGCGGTCCTCCGCCGATACCACCCGATGGGTTAGCAGCGCCGGCGCCTGGATGAGCGTATCCACCGAGCCGAGCGAGACGGCGGGGGTGACGAGACCGAGCGACTCCACCACGGCGGCGGCTCCGTCGGCTCCGCCACGAACCCTGAAGGCGAGCACCGAGCCCGGACCCTTCTGCTGCGTGACAAGCAGACGCCGTTGGTGGGCATCCGCGTCGAGTCCCGGGTAATGCACCGCTACGACGGAGGGATGGCTCGCAAGCCGCCGAGCCAGCTCCTGTGCCGCAGCCTGCTGCGCGCGCACCCGAACGGGCAGCGTCTGAAGGCCCCGGTGAAGCAGGTAGCCTCCCAGGGGGTGGAGGATGCCGCCGGTGATCATCCGGATCTGCCGCAGCGATCGGGCCCACCCTTCGCTCGTGGCCACGACGCCCCCCATGGCGTCGCCATGGCCACCGAGGAACTTCGTCGCGCTGTGAATCACCAGGTCGGCGCCGAGGGCGAGAGGGGTCTGGAGGACCGGCGTCGCGAAGGTGGAGTCGACGGCAACTGCTACAGGGTGGCCCAGGCGACCCGAGGCGTAGTGGGTTTGTTCGACGACGTCCCGGATGTCCACCAGGGCAAGCGTGGGGTTCGCAGGGGTCTCGAGGATCACGAGCCCCGTGTCGGGCCGAATGGCCTCGCCCACGGCATCGGCAGGCACCCAGGTGACTTCGGTGCCGAGCATTCCCGAAGTGAGCAGGTGATCCGTCCCGCCGTACAGGGGCCGGACGCCGACCACGTGGGGCCGCCGGACGCCCTCCTCGGGCATCGCGGCAGCCATGATGGAAGCGGTGATGGCGGCCATGCCGGTAGCGAACGCAACGGCCGAGTCCGCCCCTTCCAACGCGGCGAGGGCGACCTCGAACCCGGCCACCGTCGGGTTGTGAAGCCGGGCATACACCGGGTTCGGGGCTCGAAAGTCCCCGTCGAGCAGACCGTCCATGGACGAGGCCACCTCGTCGGATCTCTCGAAACCGTACGTCGTGGAAAGATCGATGCCGGGAACGTGTGGGAGGCCCGGTTGCCCCGTCATGGGGGGCGCCACCGGCGCGCCGCGTCCCGCCCTGACCGCCTTCGTGTCGTTGTTCATGGGGAAAATATGTCGATCCTTCTGGCCGACATCCAATCAACCGAATTATCTTCGGTCCATGGAAACAATGACGGACATCGACCGAATCGATCGGAGGATTCTGGGGCTTCTGGCGCAGAATGCCCGGATGACCAACAAGGAACTGTCCGAGGCCGTGGGCCTCTCCCAGTCGGCCTGCCTGGAGCGCGTACGTCGGCTCACGGAGAAGGAGGCCATCCGCGGGGCGCACGCGGACGTCGCCCCGGAGGCGTTCGGTATCGGCCTCCAGGCCCTCGTGGCCGTGCAGCTGGAACGGCACACCCGGGCCGCCGTGAAACGCTTCGAGGAGCGAGCCATCGAGCTACCCCAGGTCGTGGCTCTGTACCACACCACCGGGCGCAACGACTACGTGGCCCACGCCGTCGCGAAGGACATGGACAACCTCCGCGACTTCACGCTGGACGCCATCACGAGCCTCCCGGACGTGGGTCGAGTAGAGACCTCACTGGTCTTTCGGGAGACGCGGAAGTCGGTGTGGCCCGACCTCACCGGGTCGTGACCCTACTCCGGACGACTCGACTCGAGCTCGCGCCGTTCAGCCCCCAGGACGTGGATGAACTCCTGCCGCTCTTCAACGATCCCGAGGTCGGCCGCTACCTCCTGGACGGGGCGGTCGTCTCCAGGGAGTGGGTCGAGGAGGAGGTCCGCGAGAGCCGGCGGCGGTTCGCCGGCGGAGGCGCCGGCCTCTGGACCGTGCGAGCCCGGCACGTCGGTGGGGGCCGCCGTGATGTCGGAGAGGGTGAAGTCGAATGGACAGGCAGGGAGTTGCTGGGAATCGTGGGCTACCGGCCCTTCTTCGATCCTCCCGAGCTGCAGCTCCTCTATGCCCTGAAGCCCACCTCATGGGGACAGGGCATCGCGTCGGAGGCCGCGACCGCCGCCATTGGCCACGCCTTCGACGCCCTTGGCTTCCACGAGGTCCGTGCGGCGACGGACACCCCCAATTCGGCATCCATACGTGTGTTGGAGCGCCTGGGCATGACCCTCTGGAAGACCGAACCCGGAGATCCCTGGGACACCCTCTTTTACAGGATCCCGTCGTCGTCGTGGAGGTAGGCCCGCCCGTGGAGCACGACGTAACGCCGCCCACTCGCATCGGTGATCAGTCGTAGCGGGTAGAGGGCGACTCCGTTCAGGGTCGCGAAATGCACGTCTCCCTCGTGTACGGCTACCTGGAGGGCCATGTCGTCGGTGATCCAGAGCCCCCCGTCCCGCTCCTCCAGGGTCACGAGGCGGTCTCCGTTGGTGTAGCGACCCACCCAGACACCCGGTTCAGCCGCGGATCCCGCCGCGCTCACCGTCTCGGGGTTCCAGTCGGGCACATCGCACCGCGTGGGGTCGGTCTGTAGCTCGGCGGCGCCCTTGAGTCTTCGAGGCTCGAACACCGCGGATCCCAGCCCGAGCTTGGCACCGAGATCCTCGAACATCAGCCGCGCCGCCGTCGCCGGCCACGCCCTGGCGGAGGACCGCGGACGAGCCCAGAGGAGTTGGACCACGCCCTGCTCCGGGTAGACCTGCAGGGCGACAGCGTCGGTACCCGAGCCGGCCTCGCAGACCAGAGCCCACCGCTCGATCCCGGCCGGTTCATCCCTCCTCAGCACCGTTCCCGCCGGTACCACCGTCCCCGAGACCACGGCCTCCCCGAAGGCGAGGAGGTCCGTGGCGGTGGCGACGGTGAGAGGGAGTCCGTCCTCGGAGGGCTCGAGCCCGCTGGCGTTCATTCCCGCAGGTTCGAAGACGTACTGGTGGGCCAGATCGGCCATCGACCGTCCCGAGGCCTGCTCCAACACCCGCACAGCCAGGGGATAGTCGTATCGGGAGTATGACAGCACGGCCCCGGGCTCGGTAAACACCGCCCGGTCGTCGAGCCTGTCGAGCACCCTCGACCATACCGAGTCCGCCGGTCGCGCATCGTCTAGCCCCGATCGGCGTTCGAGGAGGCTACGCAGCGAGATGGCCGAAAGCCTCGAAGCCAGGCCATCGACGTGGTCGCCGATGGGGCCGTCGACATCCACCGTGCCGTAGGCGTCCAGTCCGACGGCCACGAGCCCCACCACCACCTCGGTCAGACCTGTCAGGCGGGCCGGCGTCTCGGAGGCGAGGAGTTCCGCTTCGT
>CALJKZ010000421.1 GCA_937983085.1 uncultured Gemmatimonadales bacterium | reverse complement strand
GAGGGCCCGATGGGGCCCAGCCGGGCGGGCACCCCTCAAGCAAACCCCCGACTTCGGCTGCAGAAATCGGCCAAGCGGACCCGCGGAAGGCACTTCTGGCGTGCGGTTCGGCGCATTGGCCTACTGGCCACGGTTGACCTCACGGTTATCGAGGCGATGAGGGCTGCCCTCGGGATTCTCCGCGAGAGCCCGACGCTCGGACCGACATTTCTCGCGCTGTTCCCGCCGGGATTTCTGGGTGGGATGGGGTCGATCGGCGCGCTGTTGGTCGGTCTCGCCTTCGCCGGTGCATACGCTTCGGAGGAGCGTTGGGTCTCCGTTCGCGCCGTGGTGGGTGGGGCCGCTACCGGTGTGGCCCTGGCTCTTTGGCAGTCAATCGACCTGCTCGGGTTGACCTGGACACTGGAACGCTGGGTCATCGTAACGGTGGCGCTGGGCGTCGGGCTCCTCGTGGCACGCTCAATGGTGTGGGTCGCCGTGATCCGCTACCGCCTTGCGAACAAGCCTAGTGATCGCGTGATCCTCGTGGGGGATCCGCTCAGTATCACTGGCAAGCGAGCCGCTGAAGCCGTGCTTCGGCGTCCGGGAATGCACTCACTCGGCTGGCTCTCCGAGCGAGGGGACGTGAAGGACTACCTCGGCCACCCCTCCGCGGTTTGGGAGGTGCTGAGTGAGACAGGTACCGACACGGTCGTACTGTGCGGCGACATGGAGCCCGGCATGTTCAATGCCGTCGTCGAGGCCTCCGCGGTCGCCGGGTGCCGGGTTCTCTCGGTCCGCCGCAGGGGAACCCTGCTGGCATCGCAACCGCGGGCGCTGTCGGACGGAGCGCTCCGCATGCTCGAGCTCACCTTCCCGGCTGGTCGCGCCGGACAAGACGTGATGAAACGCGCCTTCGACATCGTCGTGTCGGGCGTGCGGCTGCTCTTTGCATCTCCCGTCTTGATCGTCCTCTCGCTCTGGATCAAGCTCGATTCGCGCGGCCCCGTACTCTTCATTCAGGAACGGGTCGGGCAGGCCGGGCGGACCTTTCCCATGTGGAAGTTCCGTACCATGACGGTGGATGCCGACGACCGGAAGAAGGAAGTGGCGCATCTGAACGAGTCAGGCGATCCGAGGCTCTTCAAGATCCCCGACGATCCGAGGATCACCAGGGCCGGTCGCGTGCTCCGAAGATGGAGCCTGGATGAGCTCCCCCAGCTCTGGAACGTGCTGCGCGGGCACATGTCGCTCGTCGGGCCAAGGCCGTTCTTCGAGTCGGACCTCGCCGCGTACGACGACCACCATTTCATCCGGCTCACCGTCAAGCCAGGCCTCACCGGAATGTGGCAGGTCAAGGGCCGAAGCTCCTTCGTGGACTGCGAGGAAGTCGTCGATCTCGACCGCGAGTACGTGGAGCATTGGTCCTTCGCGCTGGACCTGAAGATCCTGCTGGCTACCCTCCCAGCTGTATTCCGGAGAACCGGCGCCTACTAGGGTCGGATCCGGGCACCGATGGCCCCGATCGTCGGCGCGGGCGTCCCGCTAGCCGGTGCCGGTCCAGCCCAGCACGCCGATGCGCCAGTTGACCTCGACGATCGCCTCGAACCCCCATCCCCATCCCCGACCCGCGGACGGCGACCTGCGATATTGAGCGTGACTCGCCGACTGGATCGTCCGCGGGCCGGCCATCCAGTCGAGCTCGGCCACGAGCGACCACACCTCACGTTCGATCTCAGCCGAGAACGCCGGAGATCGCGGGCTGCCCGGCGGCAGCACCGGCCACGGATCGGCAAAATCGCGAACACCCTGGCGCCGCCAAACGACACCGAGCTCGACGACGCCAGGGCCGGGCCAGACGGGCCGGGCGGTCGAATGTCCCCCCGCGGTCGTAAGCAGCACGCCAGCCCCCCTATGGTCGGGCCGCAATCGACCGAGCGGACGGCCATCGTCGAGGAACGAGTCCTCGGGCCGGCGATTGATGAGGGCCAAGTTGGTGAGTGCGGCGGTGTAGGCCCGCCAGGCGTGGCGCTCCCCGAGGCCACCACGTAGCTGGAGTGCGTAGCCGTAGCGCTGAGGATACGGTTCGGTGGTTGGATCCCGATCCCGGAAGATGTCGTCGACGAGCAACTGCGCCTCGACCCAAGATCCCAAAGGCATTAGCCAAGAAACGTCCAGCCCCATGGCAGTGTTTCGGTCATTCAGTCGCCCCTGCTGGAACGGGAAGTAGAACGGGGTCAGAGGAGACGCCCGGGCGGCGTCGGGCCCTCCGGGCTCTGCCGAGAGCGCGGTTTCCCACAACGCGACCTCGAACTCGGGCGACGGCCGCCAACGGAGGCGGTGCATCGCCCAGTAGCGAGCCACCGTCTCCCCGGTCGAACTCGAAACTCCGTCGGACAACGGAGCCAGACGGTACTCGAAGCGCAGGACCGGCGGGCCAAGCGCCAGCGCCATCTCCGGGCGAGAGCCCGCGATGTCTGCGATCAGCAGCCCGGTGACGCCTGGTGGACCCCAGTTCCGCTCGACCTCCCCCCACTGGGCCCAGCCCCACCGCCACTCGGCTCTG
>CALJKZ010000420.1 GCA_937983085.1 uncultured Gemmatimonadales bacterium | reverse complement strand
CCGACAGGGCGTGGGCGGCGTCGGCGTAGATCTCGAGGAGCTCCTGGTCGTCGGTCGACGTCCGCCGCGTGTACGCGTCGTGGAGGTCCAGGAGCGGTTGAGGAGGATCCTCGGTATCCAGCGCCGCCTCGATGGTGTGCGGGTCGGGCTCGACCCTGAACCGCCGGCTTCCGATGACCTCGCACACGAGGACGGAGGAGTGCGCCACCAGCGCCCGACCCGACTCGGTCATGAGACGGGGATGGGGCACCCCAGCCTCGTCGCACACGGTCTTGACCCGGTGCACGATGTCGGCGGCGTACTGCTCGAGGGTGTAGTTGATGGAGGAGTCTGTGGCCGATCGCGACCCGTCGTAGTCCACGCCGAGCCCCCCGCCCAGATCCAGGATCTCCACCGGGGCGCCGGCGCGGTAGACCTCGACGTAGAGGTGGGCCAACTCGCTGACCACGTACTTCACCGTCCGGATGTCGAAGATCTGCGATCCGACATGGCAGTGGATCATCTTGAGGCCGCCGAGGAGCTCCTCCCTCTCGAGGTACTCGACGGCGTGGAGGATCTCCCCCACGGTCAGGCCGAATT
The DNA here is from genome assembly GCA_937983085.1 of uncultured Gemmatimonadales bacterium. Lineage (GTDB taxonomy): Bacteria > Gemmatimonadota > Gemmatimonadetes > Longimicrobiales > Gaopeijiaceae > UBA2589. Next base: position 3,814 of record CALJKZ010000420.1, on the reverse strand, counting down.
TCCCGCGGAAGCCGGCGGAGCTCGCCCACCGTCCGACGCCGGGAGTGGCCAACTTCGCCCGGATGCCGAAGTCGGGAAGAGTGTCGTGGCGCTCGGCGGAGTCACGGATCAGCTGCAGCTCGTGGGCCTGCTCGACGACGGGAAGGATGTTGCGGCCCATCTTCGCGGCGAGGACCACCGTTTCGATGTACTCGATGTCCTTGAAGCCGTTGCACACCAGCGGCATCTCGTCGAATCCCTGGGTCAGCGCCAGGCCGGCTACGAGTTCGGGCTTCGAGCCCACCTCGAGACCGAACCCGAGTTCGGCGCCGAAGTCGCGGATCGCCTCGCAGATGTGTCGTTCCTGGTTGACCTTGATGGGATACACGCACGCGTAGCCGGCCTGGTAGTCGGCCTCTGCGATGGCCGCGTCGAAGGCCCGCCGCAGGTGCTGCATGCGGTGCCCGAGAATGTCGGGAAAGCGCATGATGAGCGGGGAACCGATCTCCCGCGCCTTGAGCCCCTTCATCACCTCGTCGAGATCGACGGCACGGGTCCGATCACCGGTGGGGTAGGCCTCCACCGTCCCTCGACTGGAGACACCGAAGTAGCCGCCGCCCCAGTGGTCGATTCCATAGAGGGCGGCGGCGTCGGACGTGGACCAGGCGGAGGATTCCACGGCTGCGGCGTCTACGGTGGAGGGCATGAGGGTGGGTCCCGGGGGAGGAGAGACGGGGTGGGAAGCGGGGCCGTCGCGGCCTACCGCTCCAGAACGAGGGGGCGCCCCACCAGCTTGTCCGGGTCGGCGTCGGGCTTGGGTACGAACTTGTTCATCCAGCCCCCGTCCCAGCTCGCGATGTAGACATTGCCCTCCTGGTCGACGTCCATCTGGTGGGGTCTCGACAGGCCGCCGGGGAACCCTCCCCGTGTCCCGCCGTACGTGCCCCAGTGATACTGCAGACGGCCGTCGCGGTCGTACTTGAGGATCCGGTTCAGGCTCGCCGAGATGACCCAGACCGCGTCGTTTTCGTCCGTGAAGACACCGACGGGGTCGGAGACGTCCGGCCACTCCTCGATGAACTCTCCGTTCTCGGTGAAGACCTGGATGCGGTTGTTGGAGCGGTCCGCCACGTACACCCGGCGGTCGCGGTCCACCGCGAGGCCGTGGACGAGGTCGAACTGGCCCGGACCGCTTCCCAGCTCACCCCACTCCGTGAGGTACTCACCGTCGGCGTCGTACTTCACGATGCGGGAGTGCCAGTATCCGTCTCCCAGGAAGAAGCTCCCGTCGGGGAGGAAGGCCAGGACGGCCGGGTCGCCGTACGTGTAGGGGCCGGGATTGGGGTTGGCGCGGGCCTCGGCGCGTGTCGTCGGATGGTTCGGGTCCACGAGCCGCATGACGAGCTCACTGCCGTCATTGGTGAACTTGAGGATCTGCATGTTCACGTCGCGGCCACCGCCACGCTCCACGACCCAGACATGGCGATCGGGGTCGTACGGGCTGATGTAGACCTGGTGGGGCTTGTTGAAGATCGAGTCCCACTGGGTCCATCGCTCGGTGATGTTGCCCTGCCGATCGACGACCACGAGGTAGTTGGTCCCGTCGGGGCGCTCGCGGCCCTCTGCGTCGCGGTCGCCCCAGATGCCGACGACGATCCGGTCAGGGGTATCCGCCGCCACGCCCGACACCTGCCCCCACGTCCACGGGCCCTCGTGGTCGGGAGCGGGCTTCCACCACCCCTCGACCGCGTCGTAGCCACCCGTTCGGTCGTCGCCGCCCTTTGCTACGCTCTGCGCCGGCGAGGAACCGGGCATCGCGCCTTCGCTCTCTGCGCCGCACCCGACGAGGGCCAGGAGCCCGAGGCACACCATTGCGTTGAGAAGGCTCGTCGACCGCGCGCGGACACGGCGGGAGGTCGGGGTCGTCACGGCACTCATCGACCCGACGTCTCCGTGGCCGTCTCGCCCATCTCGAGGGCGATGTACGAGAAGTTGAAGCACATCTCGTCGTAGGAGCCGTACCCCCCGTAGATCACGTCGTCGGTGGGGTTGAAGTACGTGCAGCGCACGCGCAGGGCGGCGCCCTCGAGCTCGTCGCGGGCGAAGACCTTGGGCTCGATGAAGGTGAAGTCGCGCTGCCAGTGGAGGTCCCATTCGGGCACGTTGAGGAGCGTCTCGTAGCGACCGTCGGAGTCGGTGAGGCTGATGACGCCCGAGTGGCCGAAGGCGTGCATGTGGAGATTGGCGGAGTGGAGCTCCATACCGGTGATGGCGTCCCGGTCCACGCCGGTGACGTACGCAGCGTACCCCACCAGCGACGACAGCTGGTCGGACCACTCGAAGGTCGCCTTCTGCCCCGGAGGGATCACCATCGTTCCGTTCCGCTGGCTCACCAGCCAGGGACCGTACGTCTGGGAGAAGTGGAAGGCCGGCTTCTCCACCTCGTCGACGAACTGAAAGTCGAGGCGACTTCCCGCGTCGGCTTCACCGGGCGCCTCTACCGAGTAGTAGTGCATCTGGACCACGAGGGCGGCTCCGGGCTTCATCCGGATGCCGGTGCCCTCCGGGAATACGTGGCCGTCCATGCCCGGAGCCCAATGCGCCAGCCACCAGGCGGCGTTGTTCATCTCGCGCACGCCGTTGGGGTAGCGGGCCTCATACGCCTCCCGCTCGGCGCGCTGGCCGAGGCGGTCGGGGAGCGCGCCGCCGAAGCACTGATAGCCCAACCCTTCCTCCGCCGCGTCGAGCTCCTTGAAGCGGTCCGTCATCTCGGGCTCGACCGCGTACACAACCACATGGTGCGCCACGTTCTCGTTGCCGGGTACGGCTCGGAAGCCGGTTACGTAGCCCTCTTCCTGCCCCGTCCACTCGGCGATGAAGCACCGGTAGTCGTCGTCGCGAGACTGGTCGGGGAGGTAGCTCACTCCTCCCATGAGATCCACGGAGAGATCGGCGTGGAAGGCGTGGCCCATGGCAGGCGCGACCTCCGGATCCGACCGTCGCTCACCCTTGGGGTAGTCTGCCTCACGCCACGCCGACACCATGGCCACGACGTCGTCCCCCAGGCTGATGTCGCCCAGGTACTCCTGGTGACCCGGCTCGGCCAGCCACGGCGGCATGTTCCGGGTCGTGATGGCGCCCGCGATGCGGCGTCGTTCGGCGAACGTCGCCTCCGGGTCCTCCATGGACCACGCGATGCCCTCCTCCGAGTGGCACCCCATGCACGTTTCGACGAGCACGGGACGCACGTCGCTGTAGTAGTCCTGAGCCTGCACCGGCCCGGCGGCGGCGAAAGGCAGGACCAGGGCCGGAAGGGCGTGGGGCCAGAGACGTAGACGCATGGAAGGGAACTCCTTGGATTCGTTCGCAGGCGGCCGGCTCGGGCCGCCGAAAAAGGTAGGTCCCGCGACGCGGAACGTCACGCGGCATGGCAGGGCTGCGCCGGTCCTCTCGAGGGGCGGGACTGCGGACGCCGCCCCGGCAGGGCCCCCCTGGGGACCTCAGACCGTGGCGAGCTTCCTCGGGTCCACGGGCCTGAAGCGCTGCCCCGGCTCCCACGCCGTGACGTAGCCGGCCACGGCGCTGGCGGCCACCGAGTACGGTGACCCCAGATAGAGATTCCCGGGGCCGGATCGGCCGGGGAAGTTCCGGTTCTGCGAGGAGATGGAGATCTGATCCGGAGAGCTCGTCACTCCCGGACCGGCGGCGATACACGCGCCGCAGCCGGGCTCGATGAACTCGGCGCCCATCTTCTCGAACAGCTCCAGGTACCCCTGAGCGCGGCAGTACTCGCGCACCTCGATGGAGCCGCATTGGATGTACGCCTTCACGTCGG
>CALJKZ010000419.1 GCA_937983085.1 uncultured Gemmatimonadales bacterium | reverse complement strand
GTCGGACTGACACGAAGCCGTCACGCCTCCTCTGGCTGCGATCACGTGGATCTCGCCCTGGATGGTCTTCTCTTTTACTGGTCCGGCGGCCACCGAGATCTACACGCTTCCGCTGATGTTGTTCACGTCGATTCGCCCGTTGACCCCTTCCACGACCACGTCGAGGGAGCGACCGCTCACCTGGAGGTCCACCGACGCCGGAATCCGGATGGAAGCGTCCACGGATCGGCTGCGGCGCTTCCGATCGTCCGTCGACACGCGGACCGTGGAGCCCGAGCGCCGAACCGTGATCCCCGCGTCGTCATCATCCGTCCGCACCTCGAGTTCCTGACGGTTCCAGGCCCCTACGGAAACATCACCGGAGAGATTCTCGAGGACGACCCGATCGCCAGCGCGCAGCTGGACGGTGGTGTCGGCCACCGGCGCCGCGGGGGCCGACCCGACCTCGAGGGTCACCCCGAAGTCGAGGGACGCCCGGACGTCCAGGCCGTCGGCGCCAGAGCCCGCCGGCGCGCCCGCGAGAACACCGGCAGCCAGAGCCGCGCGGGTCAGGCTGAGCAAGGTCATCCGGCGTTCTCCGCAACGCGCGTGGCATCCCGGAGGTACTCGATCTTACGCTCGTAGACCCGGTGGAGGTGCTCCACCAGGAAGTCGTTCTCCGGATCCTGCGCGAGTGCGCGCCTGGAATCTTCGATGGCCTGCTCGATGATCCCGAGGTTCCGCTCCAGGACACGAACGGTGTTGGGGTCCAGGTTCGAGCGCGCCTCCACCACCGCAGCCTCCAGGGAAGCCAACTCTCCCGCCAGGTCGGCGGGCGGCTCGGGTACCTGGGACGCAGCCATGATCACACCCGCGTTCCCGGGATCGCCCTCGGCCACCTGACCCGGCGTTCCTGGCAGCAGACTCCACGTGAGGAACGACGTGGCAGCGACGAGCGCCACCGACGCGGCGGCAAGTTGGCGCGATGAGAGGACGAATCGGCGAGGCGCCAGAGCTGCCGCCAGCTCATGGTCCCTACAGACCTCACCGACTCGCCCACGCCCTCCGGCAGTGGGCAGCTCGATGACCTGGGCCCCCACCGAGGTCGGCGCGACGGGTGCTTCGATGGCGGCCGCAATTCCGCCCCAGAGATCCCGGGACGGCTCGACGGGCCCGAGTCCGGCGGCCCGGGACGCCACGTCGCGAAGCTCCTCGAGGACGCCGCGGCACTCGCCGCATTCAGCCAAGTGGCGCTCCATCAGGGCATGCTCGTCGGAGGCGAGACCTCCGTCCATGAAATCGGACAGACGATCCGTCCAGTCCGTGTGTTCGTTGGCGATTCTATTCATCACTCTTCAATCCAGATGTTTCCGCATGAGCATGCGAGCCCGGTGGAGCTGGGACTTGGACGTCCCCACCGAAACCCCGAGGGTCTCCGCGATCTCGTCGTGGCTGTAGCCTTCGACGTCATAGAGAACGAAGACGTCCCGGGCGCGTTCCGGCAGCTCCCCGATGGCCCGCTCCAGATCCATGGCATGGCCGGACGAGCGCCGCACCGGAGCCGCCAATCGGCTGAGCAGTCCCTCGCCGTGTGCCTGGTGCGACTGGCGTCGACGGAGGGTCTCGCGCCTGCTGAGGACGTGGTTGATGGCGAGGCGGTGCAGCCAGGTCCCGAACTTCGAGTTGCCCTTGAAGGTCCCGAGCTTGTTCCAGGCACGGATGAATACCTCCTGCGTCAGGTCCTCGGCCGCATCGTCACCCACCATACGGAGGCAGAGCGCATGGATCCGTCCGACGTGCTCGCGATACAGCCGCTCGAACGCCATGTGATCCCCGTCCGCTGCCCGCCGGACGTCAGACTGCTCGAAGTACTCTGGCACCCGTTGTCCCAAGTTGCCTCTGGTTTCGGTCGGTTTCCCTTTCGTACACTGCCTTTGACGGCATCGGGGTCGTAGGGGTTGGAAGCCTCGCTCCGTATTTCACAATCTCGAACTCAAACAGGCGCGGCACCACATGAACGACCCGTTCACGCTCGATGGCGAGGTGGAGATCGTCGCACATCGGGGCTTCAGCGCCGAGGCTCCGGAGAACACCCTGGCCGCCCTCACAGCCGGGTTGCGGGCGGGGGCCGACGCGGTGGAGTTCGACCTCCACACCGCCGCGGACGGCACGGCGGTCCTCCTCCACGATTCGACGCTCCGCCGCACGACCGACGGCCGGGGCAGGGTCACCGACTACACGGCCGCGGAACTCGGAGCCCTCGATGCCGGAAGTTGGTTCGCACGCGACTTCACGGGTGAGCCCGTACCGACGCTGGCTGCCGCCCTCGGCGAACTGGCTGCCGCCAACGTTCGCATCTACGCCGAGGTGAAGGGTGTCCGCCATGTCGAAGACCTGGGCGGGATCGTCTCCGACGTCCACGAGGCGGGCGTGGCGGACAGGACCATCTACATCTCCATGACGTGGGAGTACCTGGCGGCCATACGAGAAGGCGAC
>CALJKZ010000418.1 GCA_937983085.1 uncultured Gemmatimonadales bacterium | reverse complement strand
AGGGACGCCGCGTGGTCCGCGAGTGCCGCCGCGTGGTCCGCGAGTGCCGCCGCGAGGGTCGCCGCGAGGTCCGCGAGTGCCGCCGCGAGTGCCGCCGCGTGGTCCGCGAGTGTCGCCGCGAGTGCCGCCGCGAGGGTCGCCGCGAGGGCCGCCGCGAGGGACGCCGCGAGGGAGAAGCAAACCGCGCTCCTGTGGTGGTACTTGGACGGCGAGACCGGACCCAAACCGGAGCTGGGGCGATGAGCGTGGCACCGCACGACTCCGCCGACGCCGCGCACGAACCGACACACCCATGCAAAGGCGGGTGCGGGCGCGACCATACCGCCTACGCCAACAGCCGCGAGGGGTATTGCGAGTGGTGTTGGGGGGATCTGGACGCGGACGAGCGGCTGGAGATTCTGAGCCACCGATGGGCCGAGTACCTGCGGTGGAGTTTCGAGACCCACGGCCTGGAGGACACACGGCAAGAGCTGGTGGGGTTCATCCGGGAGTACATGGAGGAGGAATGATGAACGATTACGCAACAATCACTGGTGGTGACGATAACACGCTCACCGGGGGCGACTTCAGCAAGATCACCGGGGGCAACTACAGCACGCTCACCGGGGGCTACGGCAGCACGCTCACCGGCGGCGACGGCAGCAAGCTCACCGGGGGCAACCGCAGCACGCACACCTGGGGATACGGCACCACGCACACCAGCGGATACGGCAGCCAGCTCACCTTCGCGTGACTGCACGATAATGCAAACCGAAGCCGCCTCACCACCGTCTACGTCGGTGAGGACGGGATCAAGCCCAACGTGGCGTACCGATGCGACAAGGGAAAGGTGGTGGAGGCGTGAACGACAAACTCTTAGCCCGGTTCGTGTGCCGCTACTGCGGCGACTACATCGACAAGCACGACCTCGCGTCGGACGGGCTCAACTGTGATCGCATGGTCACAGGCCCGGACGGCACGGAATACGCCACCGGGTTCCAGGCCGTCAATGACTCCGCCACCTGTCAGGTGTGCGTGGACAGCGACTGCTCCGCGTGCGCCGATCCGTGGGCAGCGCATGATGTCCCCTGGTCCGGTAAGGCGGGCGCATGAAGCACCCCGACCGGCCCACATTCAAGTTCCCCGGTGTGACGGGGCGCATGACCTCGCGAGAATGGTTGCGCCGCGTATGGAGCGCGGCACAGACCAAGAAACAGGAGAGACAGAAATGACGAAACTCAAAGCCAAGCCACCCAGTTCAGAGGCCGCGCGCCTCAAGTGCCTCCTTTACGGAGAGGCGGGTGTGGGCAAGACTTGGGCGGCTATCGGGATGCCCAAACCCTACATCATCGACACCGAACGGAGCAGCGCGCACTACGCCGAGCGGATCACGGCCGGCGGCGGGGTGGTCCTCGAAACCCTGGATATGCAGGAGATCATCGACCAGGTCAGTGCGCTCCTCACCGAACGCCACAGCTACCTGACCCTGGTTATTGACTCGTTCACGCCGGTGTACGAGGCCGCGCTGGACGACGCCGAAAAGAAGGTGGGCAGCGAGTTTGGGCGCCATTACGGCGAGGCCAACAAGTCCTGCAAGCGCCTGTTTCGGCTCCTGTCCATGCTGGACATGCATGTGATCGTTACCAGCCACAGCAAGAACGAGTACGGCGACGGGATGAAGGTCATGGGGCAGGTGCATGATGGCTGGAAAAAGCTCCCGTACCTGTTTGATCTGAGCCTCTACCTCACCCGCGAAGGGGCGCTTCGGTACGCCAAGGTGGTCAAGACGCGGTTTGAGGCGTTCCCGGACCAGTCCCGGTTTGAGTGGTCGATCGAGGAGTTGGCGCGCCGGGTGGGGGACAAGTGGGAGGCGGCGGTCAAGCCGGTGGAGATGGCAACCCCGGAGCAGGTTGCCCGCATGGAGGAACTGGTCAAGGAGCTTTCCCTGCCTGCTGAGACGGTGGAGAAGCTCTGGACGAAGGCGGGCGTTGATGGGTTCAAGGATATGACCGCGGAGCAGATCGCTCAGGCGGTGGTGTTCTATGAGAACAAGCTGCGGGCGCTGGTTCCCGCGCAGGAGGACTAGGAACATGGCTCACTTCAAACCCCGGACGGAGGAGGAGTTGGCGTTGGATGCGCTCTTGCCTCGCGGCATCTATCACGGCCAGGTTGTTACGGCTGAGCAGCAGGAGAGCAAGCGCGGGGATGCCATGATCAAGCTCCGTGTTGATGTGTTCGACGGCAACGGCGGGCGCCAGGTGGTGTTCGACTATGTCGCGGACGCCTGGATGCCGCACAAGCTGCGGCACGTTTGCGAGTCGGCGGGCGCGCTGGATGCGTACCAGACCGGCGACATGGGCAAGATCGCGGACTTGCTCGGCGGGCGGGATGTGTGGCTGGAGTTGGATCAGGAGGAAGGCAAGGGTGGTTACCCGCCGAAGAACGTGGTCCGCGACTACATGACGCGGGACAAGGCGAACGCGGTGCGCGTGGCCGAGAGCGACGGGGAAGCCCCGCCGGACGACGACGACTTGCCGTTTTAGGTTGCGCGGCGGGTGGCGTCCGTAACCCTGGCGGAAAGTCTGCCGGGACAACGAACGACGTTAGCCTGTAAGAGCGGGCGACCACCCGTCGCGGTTGTTGGCCTCCGGTTGCCGGGGGCGTGGTGGGAGAGTGCGGCGAGGCGTCAAGGTGGCGTCCGCTGCGCGTTGCGGGGAGAGGCTTTCGACTCGTGTTGACCCCGCACGGTTCCGGGTTCCTTGGGTAGATCTCTATTCCGGGCCACCATCACGCCACCCGGTAGCCGGGGGCAATCGGAAGAGGAGGTAACACAGTGAAACGACCCGTGATTGTCTGTACTCAGTACCGTGGGGTTTTCTTCGGATACGCCGAGGATACCACCGGGGATGTCATCGACCTGAAGGACGCCCGCATGGCGATTCGCTTCGGCACGAAGCGGGGCGTCATACAGTTGGCGGAGACCGGCCCGACGAAGGAAAGCAATATCTCCGCGAAGGCGGACATCGCGCTGCGCGGCGTCACGTCCG
>CALJKZ010000417.1 GCA_937983085.1 uncultured Gemmatimonadales bacterium | reverse complement strand
AGCTGGCCAGTGGGGAGAGGAATCCCGAGATACCCGGGCGTGAGCTCTCCCAGTCGCTCACCAGTCGACGGCCGGATGGCTTCAATGCGGCGGTATGGCGTTCCCAACACTGTGAAGACTCCAAAGTCGGTCCCTGGGAACGGTCGATAGAACGAATGCTGCCATACGCCTTCCTCCTGTGTAGTCACCGCCTCGACCTCGCCTCCGCCCGCGGCGGGCACTCGGGCCAGCGTCAGCCCGGGAAGCCGGGTGAAGTAGAGGTAGCCGTCTTCGGTCCAGGTCGTGCAACACACCGCGGAGTCGGCAACGGTTCTTATGACGCCACCTGCGAGCGGACCGACCCGCAGCTGACCACCCGCGATGAAGGCGACCTCGGTTCCGTCGGGGGACATGGCCGGCCACGATGCGCCCCGGGTGTCGGGAACGGGACGGTCGACCGGCTCGGAGAAGCGGCGGAGGTACAGCTGAGTTGCGCCCTCGCTCCCCTGGGGTTGTCGGGTGAAGACGATCTCGGTGCCATCGGGTGAAAGGCTGAACTCGGCGTTCGGCTGCCACATGGACGGGTAGTCGAGCCCCATGTACTCCAGGGGGGCGGGCGAGGGCCGGCTCAGAAGCGTCGAGGCGGCGACCGCACCCAGCGCGGCCGCTGCCGCCCACCCCGCGATCGCGACAGGCCTCCAACGCCCATGGTCTGGTTGCGGGCGTCCTTTCGCGGACAGCCCGTGCCGAAAGGCTGGGTCGTCAAGCGCTCTCGCGAATGAACGCGCATCGGGGAACCGGTCCGCCGGCACCTTCTCCAGGGCCCTGCTCACCGCCGCCTGCACGTTGAGGGGGGCGGAGGGACGCTGATCCCTGACCGGAGGAGGCTAGCCGGTAATTATCTTGCCGAGAATGGCTTGAGGCGTGGAGCCCGTGTGCGGTGGTTCGCCGACCAGCATCTCGTAGAGCACGCAGCCCAGCGCGTAGGTGTCCGTCGCAGGTCCCACCTGGGTATCCCCTGTCGCCTGCTCGGGGCTCATGTAGTGAGGCGTGCCCAGTGAGAGTCCGGTTTCGGTGAGCCGCCCGCCTCCGGCCGCATCGACCGCCAACGCGATGCCAAAATCCGAGATCACCGGCTTGCCGTCTTGGAGAAGCACGTTCGCGGGCTTGATGTCTCGGTGGATCACGCCCTGGCGGTGCGCGTAGTCCAGCGCCTCGGCCAGGTGTGTGCTGATCCGCACAGCATCGTCGACGGGTAGCTGGTGCTCCCGGTCGAGGCGGTCTCGTAGCGACTCACCTCCAACGTAGGGCATGACGTAGAACAGCAGGCCGTCGGCCTCGCCGGAATCGAACAGGGGCAGAATGTGGGGATGCTGTAGATTGGCCGTCGTCTTGATCTCGGCCAAGAAGCGGTCAGCTCCAACGACCGCAGCCAGCTCCGGTTTGAGGACTTTGAGCGCGACCTTCCGCTCGTGCTTCAGATCGTCGGCGAGGTACACCGTGGCCATCCCGCCCTTGCCTAGCTCATGGCCGATGCGGTAGCGGCCTTCCAGGGCGGCGTTCAGCCGGGTGGTCGAGTCTGCGTCAGCCATGCGGGTAACATGCGCCAGGGACCGCGTCTTCGCGAATCCGACTCAGGCGCTTCTACCACTCTAGGCCCCTCAGAGGGCGCCCGAGTCCAGAGCCAAAGCGACCCACGCGCCCTCATGATCACCGCCGCCGATGGCGACGACGATGTACTGCTTCCCGTCGTGCACGTAGGTCATCGG
>CALJKZ010000416.1 GCA_937983085.1 uncultured Gemmatimonadales bacterium | reverse complement strand
GCTTCCTGAGGCCCGAACGCCTCATGAGCCCCGAGGAGTTCAGCAGCCTCGTCGATTTCATCGCCGTGCTCCGGACTCCGACGTCGACGTGGCTCCCCAGCGAGTGGGCGGCCCAGTCCCTCATGTCCCATCTGAGCGGGGACTTCGACGCCTTCTCCTTCGCCTTCCTCTGGTCCACTGCCGCCATGTGTCTGGTGGTGGGCGCGTGGCTCCACCGTCGTTACTTCGACGGGGGATTCACCCGGGCCCAGGAGGGTGCCGAACGGAAGGAGGGGCGACAGCGCTCCGTCGTCGTGGACCGGGCCCTGCGGCGCGCCGAGCCCAGCACCCGTGTGATGGTGGCGAAGGAGATCCGGGTCTTCTTCCGGGACACCACCCAGTGGTCCCAGCTCATCCTCCTGGGCGTGCTCGTGGCGGTCTACGTCTACAACATCACCGTGCTGCCGCTGTACACGGGTGAGGAGGTCTCCTTCCTCCTCATCAACGCGGTGTCGTTCCTGAATCTCGGACTCGCCGGGTTCGTGGTGGCGGCCATCGCCGCGCGCTTCGTATTCCCGGCCATGTCCATCGAAGGGCGCATGATGTGGCTCATGCAGTCCTCGCCCGTGGACATCCGCACCATCTTCTGGTCGAAGTATTGGGTGGGCACCATCCCCCTGCTGCTCGTGGCTCTGCCCCTCATCGTGGGGACCAACCTCGTCCTCCAGGCCTCGACGTTCGTGCTGGTTCTCACCACGGTGACGATGGTGGGCATCACCTTCGCCCTCACGTCGTTGGCTCTGGGCTTCGGTGCCCTGTATCCGAACTACGACACGGAGAACGTGGCGGAGATTCCGACGTCGTTCGGTGGCCTTCTCTTCATGATGGCCGCGGTCTCCTATCTCGTGGGCGTGGTCGTCCTCGAAGCGTGGCCCGTGTACTACTTCCTCGACTCCCGCGTACAGGGCGGAGAGGCACAGGTGGGAATGGTGCCGCTCTTGTTGGGCGTGACCGGAGCGGCCATTCTCACGGCCCTGGCCATCTGGCTGCCCCTGAGAGCGGGCATCAAGAAGGTCCAGTCGGTCGATTTCTAGAAGGCTGTCCACGACGTAGCGTGACCAGTTACGTCCAGCGCGCGCCACGGAGACACTCATGCTGAGCGCCATCAAGAACTTCTTCTCGTCGTCCATGAGCCCGGCGCCACAGGCCGATCCGGCGGAAGCGTCCAAGGACATCCGCCTGGCGGCGTGCGCCCTTCTTCTCGAGCTGGCCCACGCCGACCGGGAGTTCACCGATGACGAGCGTCAGCACCTCGAGTCGGCGGTCCGGCGTCAGTTCGGACTGGACGACGCCGAAGCCGCGAAGCTCCTCGAGCTGGCGCAGCGGGAGCGCGAGGAGGCCGTGGACCTCTGGCAGTTCACCAACCTCATCGCCGAGAACTACTCCACCGGGCAGAAGATGGTGCTGGCGGAGATCATGTGGGGGCTCGTCTACTCCGACGGGGATCTGGCCAGCAAGGAGGACTACCTCATGCGGAAGATCTGCAACCTCCTGCGGCTGGAGCCCGGCTACCTGTCCGAGGCGCGCAGGCGATACACGGGCTCTGCAGAGGACGACTGACCAACCCCTTGGGCCTGACCAACCCCCTGGGCAGACCTGGTGTGCGCCGGCCGTTCAGGGGTGACAGGCGGGGCCGAGGCGAGCATATTTGACCCGAGCAGAGTACCGACCCGAACCCGATCTCACCGACGATGAATCTCCTCCCCGGCGGCTACAACTTCATCCACGTGGTCTTCTGGGCCGTCGTCGCCATGGTGGCCGTGGGCACCAATGCGGTGGCCATCATCCTCTCCATCGGGCTCGGCCTTCTGGTGGTGGAGTCGCTCACCGGAAAGTGAGCCTCTCCCGCTCGGCATCGCGAACCCGGCGTCCCACGTGGGACGCCGTTTTCATTGGCGGTAGGTCGTGACGCTTTTCCTCGTCATTCTCACCGGGGTCGTCGGCCTGGCCATCGGGATCTGGCTAGGGATGCCCGGCCGGTACACCCAGACTCCCGACGAGATCGAGCAGATCATGGAGTCGGGGGGCGCCCGTCGGCGGAGGACGAAGCGCATCTTCACGCCCCTGGCGTGGATGCAGCGTCAGATCTCCACGAGTGGACCCTCGGCGGATCGTCGGAGGAAGCGAGGCAGCCGGTCGGGATTCAAGATCGAGTCTCCCGAGGACCGGGACACCTGACGCTGGTGATTCCCTACTGCAGCAGGGCGTCCACCATGATGAGGGCCACACCCACGAGGGCGCCGAGGACGTAGCCCAGCCGCACGATGAGCTTGAGCTCGCGGTCCGTGACCTTCCGCACCAGCTCCTCCATCTTCGGCGTCGGGTAGTGGAGGACCTTCTCCTCGACCCGTCGAGCGACGTCGATGCGCTCCACCACCGCGGGGACCTGGGTCTGTAGCCATTCCCACAGGGGATCGCCCATGGCGGCCTCGAGCCGCTGAGCCCCATCGTCCGGCAGCCAGCGGGCGGGGGTGCCGATGGGACGCTCGAAGATGCGCGTGACCAGGCGCTGCGCTCCCTTCTCCGCCACGGTCCGGGCCGTGTCCGTGCGTGCGGCGGTGACCAGGATCTCCGCGATGCGGTCGGGCGGAACGTTGTTGAGGGCCTCGCCCCACGTCTTCGCTCCCGCCTTCTCGAGCCCGACGTGGAGCTTCTCGACCAGGAAGTCGTGGGTCGCGGGGTCGCGAGCCATGTCGACGATCCAGCCGGTGAGCGTGGCCCGGGCCTCCACCAGGTTCGGATCGTCGGGTTGACCCAGCACTTCGGCCACGGGACGACGGAGGAAGTCCACGATGGCCTGGTTCACCCCGCGCGCCATGGCTTCCTGAACCGCCGGATCGCGCAGGATCTCCGACAGGCGCTCCGCGCCCTCCGACTCGATGGTGTCCAGCACCTTGTCCACCGTCTCCTCGGTCATCACCACCCGGGCCACCACCCGTTGGTGGAACTTCAGGTCCCGGAGGAAGCGGTGCAGCAGGTCGTGGATGGTGGCCTCGAAACGCGCACGGGCCTTCGGGTCTTCCAGGAGCCCGCCGAGGCGCTCGGCTGCCAAGGGCAGGTAGCTGGCGA
>CALJKZ010000415.1 GCA_937983085.1 uncultured Gemmatimonadales bacterium | reverse complement strand
GGACGACCCGAGCCTCCACCAGATGCTCTACTCCAGCGTCGGCTCCATCGAGCTCCACGACCTGGCGTACATGGCGGCGCTGGTGCTGGGCACGCTCTGGGCGTCGGAGTGGCTGGGCACTGTCTTCGCCCCCGTCCCCTCGGTGCTCTTCCTCACCACCATCGCGCTGGTGCTGGCCCAAGTGCCCGTCATCGCGGCCATCAAGGGTACGGGCGTCATGGGCAACTACCTGGTGCTCATCTTCCTGGCCAGCAACGGCGCCATGTCGGTGCTGGCGAACATCGTCGTCATCGGCCCGCCCATCGTCTACTTCGCCGCCCTCACCGTGGGCATCCACGGGCTGGTCATCTTCGGCGTCGGCCGCCTGGTGGGCCTCGACCTGAAGACGCTGGCGGTGGCGTCGCAGGCCAACGTCGGCGGGCCGGCATCGGCCATGGCGCTGGCCGCGGCGCGCGGGTACACCGACCGGCTCCTGCCGGGTGTGGCGGTGGGGCTGCTGGGGTACGCGGCCGGCAACTATCTGGGGCTGGCGGTGGCGGGGGTGCTGCGGGGGATGCTGGGGGGCTGACGGGCCGCTAGAGTCCCACGTCCTTCCCGTAGAGGCCCAGCTCGGCCCGCGCCTCTTCCTCCGTCAGACAAAACGGCGTCAGCAGCTCCACCAGATCGGCGGGCAGGGGCTGGGACTTCAGCGTGTCCCGCGTGGTGCACACCAGGATCTCGTGGCCCGTGACGGCCAGCGTGTTCGCTCCCTTGTGCAGGACGTCGAAGTTGATCTTCAGCGACTTGGTGCCGAAGTGGGTGAAGTACGCCGCCACCCTCAGCTCGTCGTCCAGCCGCGCGGGGTAGTGGAAGTCCGACTCCAGGTGCACCCGTGGGAGCCACATGTCCCACCGGTCGAAGACCTCGCCGTACGGCACGCCCGCGGTTCGGAAGAGCTCCATCTCGGCGAGCTCGAAGAAGCGGACGTACGCGCCGTAGAAGATGATCCCCGCCTTGTCCACGGCGGACCAGCGGACGCGTTCGTCGACGGTGAAGAGCTTGCTCATGGATCAGGGATGGGGACGGCGGATCGGGGGACGCGGACGGTGACGCCGGCCAGGCCGGCGGCCTCGGGCTGGGAGTCGTACCGGGCGTCACCGAAGCGCACGTCCCACCCGTCGTCGGTCGGGGTCACCCGAACGTAGGGGAAGCGAGCCCAGACCAGGAAGTACCGGGCGGACGGGATGGTGCGGGCCTCGGCGATGACGGCGTCGGCGGTGGCGTCGGACAGGTCGTCGGGCACGTCGCTGAGCGGGACCGCGTCTCCAGGCCGAAGCGTCACCCGGGGGGTGGCGAACCAGTCGTGCGCGCCGGGCACGAAGGCATCGTCGGTCTGCACCTCGATCTCCGTCCGGTACGGCACCCCTCGGATGGGGGCGACCAGGAGGTCGACGACGGTAAGGCCCTGGGCCTCGGCAGCGGCCGTCACCTGGGCGCGAGCGGCGCCGTCGGCGGTGACCATGACGGCGATGTACGCGACGACGAGGACGCCCGCTGCTCGCACCAGGCGGCGCTGGAAGGGGGTTGCGCCCGGAAGCGAGGCGTAAGACTCGCCTGCCGGCGCGGCTTCGGCCTCGGACGAGGCGACACCCTTGCGCCGGCGGGCCAGGAGGACGATCGCGATGCCCGCGATCCACAGCCCGGCGGGCCATCCCCCGACACCCACCACCATGAGGAGCGTCGTCAGCACGCCCAGAACGGCCCACCCCACCATCCCCCGGCGTCCGGGAGCGGAAGCCAGGAAGACCGACCCGCCCAGGAGGAGCCAGATCCACGGATCGATGATGAAGAGGCTGTCTCCGTACGTCCACGTGCCGTCGAAGGGCAGGTGCCAGCGCATGCCGTAGATGTTCAGCCAGTCCAGCGCCGGGTGCGTCACCGCGCCCACGGCGGACAGCGCCAGAAGCCATTTCGGGTCGGCGGGAATGGCGTCGGGATCGCGTCGTCGCCGCATCCACCGGTCCCACGCCATCATCAGCCCCGTCACGAAGAAGGGGAGGACGAGGAGCGCCGGCCATCCGTGGGTGATGCCTCGGCGGAAGGCCAGGGAGTAGTACTCGCCACCGACAAAGCCCAGGATGTCGATGTCGGGGATGTTTGCGGCGACGACGAGTGTGGCGGTAGCCAGAGGCGTGGCTCGCTCGGCGCCTGCCTTGCCGATGGCGGCTCCGACGAGGGAGTGGGTGAGGTTGTCCACGTCTCGACTCGGGAAGGGGGCTTCGCTCTCGGCCTCGAAGACATCGTGTGCCGCGGGTGCGCACGCTTCGGGGGTGCCTGTCGTTCGTCTTCGGGCTTGCGCCGTCGGGACAGTCGGCGTCCCAGCAGGAGGAGCTCGGCAAAGTCGATGAACCATCCGAACACTCCGAAGATCGACCACGGAGATATCGCGCCGAGGAGCGATCCGAGGCAATACCGGCCGACGTGGCGGAGCTTACGCTTGGTATCCTTGCTCATGTGCCCTCCGACGTCGTCGGGCGCTCGGAGACGAACACCCGGTAGGTATCGACGGAGGTCAGCCGGGAGGGGAGCTCGAAATGGACGCGCTCCCCTGGGCCGACTTGGCCGAGGCGCCATTCGATGCCGTCGGTGGCGACATGGACCACCAGCGTCTGGCTCGAAACGTTCTCCACGCCGATGGGGCGCAGGCGGTCTGCCCTTGGTGCTCCGCCCCATGAGACGGCTGCGACGAGCACGCTGGTGAGCAGGGTGAGGCCGGCGACGACGAGGAGCGTCGCATGTCGCTCGAGGGATGATGGTGTGGTACTCATTTCGGGACCCCCGGTCCGAGGTGCGTAATCGGAACGAAGGATCGTCCTCGCGGCCGGCGCCCACCTCACGCATGAACGTGATTTCTCGTCGCGCGTCTGGTGGGCACGATCGGGTCCATTCCGGGGTCCCAGGGGCCCGTGAGGAGCGGTACGGCGCCGACAAGAGAGGTCAGCGCTTCGGCGAGCCTCACGCGATCGCGGGAGCAGATGGGTGCAAACGCGCGAGGGTGGCCTCCCGCGGGAATGGCGATCGTTGGATCAGGCCCGCATCATTTCCCGGAAGCCGAGATCTCCACGGAGGACTTCATGGCTCAACCACGGCATCAGCACGACGAGATCGTCACCGTTTGGATCGTCGAAGACGACGACGAGTTCAGGGAAACGCTGGCGGAGGTCATCGACTCCGAGGACGACCTCCGCTGTGCGAAGGCCTTCGCTTCCGGTGAGGAGTTGCTGACCCATCTGAACTCCCACTTCGTGCCGGAGGTGGTCATCCTCGACATCGGCCTGCCCGGAATGAGCGGGATCGAGCTCGTCGAACGACTGCGCCCCGTCGCCCTCGGGACGGCGATCGTGATGCTGACGATCCACGAGGACAACGACCGGATCTTCGACGCGCTATGCGCCGGTGCTTCGGGGTATCTGTCCAAGACCGCGACCGTCGACGAAATCATCGACGCCATTCGCGACGTGATGCGGGGAGGGGCGGCCATGTCGCCTCAGATCGCCCGGCGCGTTCTCAACATGTTCGCGCAGTTCAACGCCCCACGCTTCGACTACGGTCTCACGGATCGCGAGATCGACGTGCTCAACGAGCTCGTGGCCGGCAAGACGAAGAAGAAGATCGCCAAGGATCTTTTCCTGAGCGTCTACACGGTGGATACGCACCTGCGCAGCGTGTACGCCAAGCTCCACGTCAACACCCAAACCGCGGCGGTGGCCAAGGCCATCAACGAGAAGCTGGTCCGCTAGTCGGTCCGTTCCGGGCTACTTGAGGCGGGCGCCGAAGGTCACGACCGTGCCCTGGCCGATGATGCTCGCCAGCGAGAAGGTCCGGCGTCGCTTGTCCATGCGGGCCCTCATCAGACCGAGTCCGTTGCCGCGGTCGACGGAAGCG
>CALJKZ010000414.1 GCA_937983085.1 uncultured Gemmatimonadales bacterium | reverse complement strand
AATTTTGGTGTGCATCTGCGAGGCCTGCGCTCTTCAGCGAGAAGAGCTGCGATAGGAGCCTCGCGATGAGCAGCTGCGTGACGCGTTCCATGGAGTCTCGCTTGCTCGTGTCGAAACCGATGACGTGCACTCTCGGGCCGCGCCCTTCCATCCACTCGGCAATCGAGAACTTCTGGCCTTCGACGTGGGCTGTATTCCAGATCGCGGCGGGGGCTCGAAGGCAGTCCGTCGCGGTGCTGAGGGAGCCGACAACGCTGCCGGTCTCAGGGTTACGATCGGAGAGCCGGTCGATGATTTCAGTTAGCCCGGAGGCCCGGGCGACCCCACGCAGGTTCTTTGCAGAATTGCAGGCGACGACTAGATCCCAGAGGCTCCAGTCTCCGCCGAGCGCCCGAAAGGCATCCATCACGAGCGTCATCATCTGCCGGGTAGCATTGACGAAGTGCGAGCTGTCCTTGTCGGAGCCGAGTGGGAGAAGGCCTGCGCATACTGACGGCGCGTTTGTCGGCGAGGCGTCACGAGCGATGTCCCACGCTGGAGTGCCCTCCACGAAGGGGTGCAGCCTCATCACGTCGCGCGCGGGATCGAACATCGGCGATGAGCAGTGCTGTTGGAGGAACTCCCAATAGTCGCCCTTGATGTCGAAGATCACGCATCGCTCGTCGCGGCCCAGCTGGTGGACGACGGAACGTAACAGCTTGCGAAGCACAATCGTCTTTCCCGACCCCGAGGTGCCTACGGCGAAGAAGTGAGTCAGGGCAGCCTTGGGAGAAACCGAGACGGAACCCCATTCGTACCTCCGGGGATCGCCGCCAGCTCCTGCATCGCGCTCCGCGAGAGCGCGTGCTTGCTGCTCGGTCAGGAGACGTCGTCCACCTACGACATTCGACTCAGTCGGGGCAGGCTCACGGAGCCAGGCGACGAGTCTCCAGAGCGCCCAGGCCAGAGCCATGACGGCGCCGACCGCCAAGATCGACAGGAACTCACGCACTACTCCGAGCCTCGCTCTTCAGGAGGATCCAGGTCCTCGGGAAGCAGGTTCTCCTGAACCCAGCGTCGGATCGTCTTGCGCTTCTCCTCGTCGGGCTCGCCAGCGAGGAGTATGGCGCGAACGCCCTTGGCGACTGTTTCCCGCAGGTCCGTCAAGGCGTTGACGAGTTGGAAGATCGTCTGGTCCTGTTCTGCAAGCCGGGTTTCGATCTCGGCCAGGCGAGTCTTCGAGGATCCCTCGCGCTCTTGCAGGATAGCCGTGCGGAGATAGTCCGTGACGCTCATGCGACGCCGCTCCGCATCGGCCTTGACGAGTTCATGCTCGTGGTCCGTGAGCCGCGCGGAGACAATCGAGTCTCGGGGGTTCTCTTTCTTGGCCATGGCTAGCGATGAAGTGCGTGGGGTTCAGAGAGTAGTCGTTCGTTCTCTGGGGCGAGAGCATGCGTGTGTCGGGACGTTAGATCGAGCAGAAGCCGCTGGGCTTGGGCGACCCCTGGGAGATCGCCGAGCAGGATCCGCGCGCCGGCGATCTCAGCCATGGCGCGCAGTCTTCCCAACTCTGAAGCCGAGAGTGCGCGGCGATCGACGAGCAGGACGGTCCTGCGGTCCAGAAGTGGACGACGTTGGCGGAAGAGTGCCCGGCGTCGACCGAGCAGGGAAGGAACCACATCGGGTAGACCTCGCCTGAATGCGCGGGCCAGGGCCTTGGGGCCGATGTTGTAGATGGCGCGATCAACGACGGGTGAACTGAGGACCCGAAGCAGAGCGATCCCAGCAATCGACTTCGTGCCCTGCTTCAGGATCGCGGACGCCTCGTTCGAGGTGCGGGTCAGTGCCAGCAGCCGCATGTCACTCGAGCGGAAGATCGCGGAGAGAGCCTTGAGCTCTCGGGAGCTGACTCGCCCGAGGTTCTTCTCGTCGCGAGTTCTGGCCACGTGGCGCACCCGAAAGCGCTCTCGCGAGCTGAGTCGCCGCAGGCTGGTCTCCAGCGAAACCGCGACCGGGGACGGGAGCGGGGTGCGCGCGGCGTCGAGGAGCGCGCGGAGGGGGCGGAGGGGTTCTTGTGCCTTGCGACGATCGCGGGTGCGATCCGGCCGGCGGCCGGACTCAGAGAGGTCGGGAGTGGGATGATCGCGCCGGGAATCCTCGAGAGCGGGTGCTGGCTTGCGCTCGGGAGCGATCTCTACATCGCCTCGAGACGCGGCTCGCGCCACGTCGAGGTGGAGCGGCTGTCTCTGGCTGGCCGCCAGTTTCTGCACCGTGAAGTCCGGGCCGAAGGCCTTCGCGAGTTCCTCTCGCCAGGTGGTACTCAAGGCCCCGTGTGTGATCGACGTGTCCTTCTTCTTGCGTGTCCGGATGGCCACGTGACCCGCTTCCCGTGCGTCTCGGTAGCCGACCGACTCGATCTGCGCGCGTCGCTTCGAGTAGTAGGCCTTGGTCTCGGCGGGGATCCCCGGGATCCGGACGTAGCCGAAGGCGATGCCGACCTCGAGACCGAACTCCCTCTCGAGGTTGGACGCGAGCACCTCCCGGTAGAGCGTACCGTACTTCTTCATGAAGCCCGGCTTGAACGCGAGCGTCGACGCCAGCGCACGCCAGCGCCCGTCGGGACCACGAGCGAGGTTGGCGACCAAGGCGTGGGTGTGCACCTGCGGGTCGTTCTCCCTCGACGAGTAGTGCGGAAAGCGGGCGACGACCAGGCCTTCGGCATCGATGAGCTGCTTGCCCGCCTTGCCCATGCGGCACTTGGCGAGGTCGTCCTCGACCATGTCGAGGACGAAGACGACGGCGTCGTCGTGGCACTCGAGGAGTCGCTCGCGCTCGGACTCCGAGGTCGTCGCGGCGTAGAGCAGGCTGAACTCCTTCGGCGCGCTGAACGTGAAATCGAACCCCGGGCGCCGGGCTCGTTTTCCTTCGGTCCGGCCGGCGTTCTGCACCAAGGCCACGGTGCGGGTGGGCGAGAAGCCCTGGAAGACGTTGCGATACTGGGTCGAGTCGACTTCGCCGCGCAGCCCGAGGGCCCGGCATCCCCGGCCGAACCACCTGCCGCGTCCCTTCGCCTCCTCCTCGTAGTAGCTGACTTCCTGGCCCGTCTCGAGCGAGTTCGCGAGGTCGTAGTAGCCGAGACTCTGCGGGCTGATCCGGCGAATGGTCAGCACGGTTAGAGCGATCGGCCCCGGTGCTGAGACTGGTCCTGATCGGCGGAGTCATGCCGCTGCCTTCGCTGGCGCGGAGATAGCTCCAAGCCGATGCGCTCTTGGTTATCCTGCGATAGCCCCGAGTCGCGGACGTTCGCGGCGCTGATCGACCGGGCGAGTGTCTGCGGTGTACTTCGAGCAAAGACCGAGTGAGCGAGCTTCTCGCCCACCGTGGTCTCCCAGATACCA
>CALJKZ010000413.1 GCA_937983085.1 uncultured Gemmatimonadales bacterium | reverse complement strand
GCGGTCGGTCGCCTCTATCAGAGCTTCGCTACCGGCGATCGGGGCGGAGCACGCGTTCCACGTCGCGGTTTTCACTGATACGACGGCCACCGAGACGACCGACGGGGCGAAGGGACTCGGGTCGTACGATCATCGTGTCCTCCTCGAATTCCAGCTCTTCGGACAGCCGGACCCCCACCACTTCCGCGAGGACCAGCGTGTTGGGGGCGCCGCCCAGATCGACTTCCTGTCGCACCCGGCACTCGAGAACCGCCGGACAGTCGGCCACGAAGGGTGCGTCCACCCGATCCGACACGCCTCGCTCGAGCCCGGCGAGTTCGAATTCGTCGACGTGGGGACCGACGCTGGCCGACGTCTCGTTCATCGCCGCGAGTTGGGCCTCCGTCACGACGTTCACACAGAACGCCTGGCGAGCCCGAATGTTGGTCAGCGTGTCCTTCAGGCCTTCGCGCCGGTTGCCGATGGACACGCTCACCAGCATGGGAGCCACGGACACGGCGGCGAAGTAGCTGAAGGGCGCGAGGTTCGCGCGGTCCTCCCCGCTCCACGTCGAGATCCACCCGATGGGCCGCGGCACCACCAGCGACGTCATGAGGTGGTACCGGTGGAGGGCCGTGATCTCGGCGGGATCGATGCTGCGTGTCGGCTTCAACTGCCGAGGGGCACGTCGATGACCTGCCCCGCGAAGATCTGATTGCCGCGGATGCCGTTGTGGTGCTTGAGGTCGTCCACGGAGATCCCGTGCTCGCGAGCGATGCGCCAGAGCGAGTCACCGCTCCGAACGCGATACTCGAGGGTCTGGGGCGCGTCGGCCGCCTGTCGGGTCTGGATCGCCTGGACGTACGACGCATACGGCGACGGGAAGATGGCTACGTGGTAGTGACGGGGTCGTCGCTCCAGGGTCGCCTCGAGGACGCCCTGCCGTTCAAGGCTGGTGAGCACGTCTTCGAGCCAGCGACGGCAATTGCGGTTCCACGAGTAGCGCAGGTCGAGGGCCATCCCGGTGGGATGGACCGACCGATCCGACGCATTGTGGGGCTGGCGGGTGGTGGGCCGCGTGAGGCTGGTGACGACGAGCTTCTCACCGCAGGCCCGGCGGTACTGTGCCGAGAGCCGACGGATGAACAACTCCACCTCGGGCCGGGCGTACGGGAAGGAGACGAGGTGCAGCTCGAAGTCCCGGGTGGGCTCCACGCGCACGAGCCATCCCTGTTCCGCGAAATAGCGCACCCGGCTCGGCGTGTCGATGTAGGTGAAGTCGTGCTGCCGAGCCACCCGGTTCTGCAGGTCCAGCGAGGCTCGCGAGCCCCTGAGACTCTGAGCGGCCGCCGCGTAGGGGGCCACCGACACCAAGAAGGCCAGCGCGCATCCGCGCGCGGCCAAGGTAGCCGACCGTGTTGAACGTGATTCCCGGGGCATCCGAGCGCTGGGGGCAGACGGAAGGGTCAAAGGCATGGAGCGAGGACGTGGTGCATTACTAAACAGATGTTTACAGCGACACAAGAACGGCGTGGGAGCCATTCCGACGCCTGAATTTCCTAACCCGGAACTCCGGGTCGGGGTCGCCGCTCCCGCAGCGCCCGCGCAGTTGTCGTCGGCCGTCGCGCTCACCCGCCCTGGACGAGGGGGGCGTCCGGGGGAACCAAGCCGGAAACGAAGAGGCCGGGACCGCGCGTGCGGCCCCGGCCCCGGGGGTACGAAGTGACGCCTGCGAAGGCGTCGGGTGCCGTCAACCCTGAGCGGCGGTGTAGCGGGCCGCGACCTTGTCCCAGTTGACCACGTTCCAGAAGGCCGAGAGGTAGTCGGGTCGCCGGTTCTGATAGTTCAGGTAGTAGGCGTGCTCCCAGACGTCCACCCCGAGAATGGGGGTCAGCCCATGGGAGTGAGGGGTGTCCTGGTTCGCCGTAGCCATGACGCTGAGGGCGCCCGTGGCGTCGGTGCACAGCCACCCCCACCCCGAGCCGAACTGGCCGCCGGCCTGCGACTGCAACTCGTTCTTGAACGCGTCGAACGATCGGAGGGGGGCATCGAGGGAGAGGGCGAGGCCCCCGCTGGGCGCGGAGGCGCCCCCGGGGGTCATGATGTCCCAGAAGAGGGCATGGTTCACGTAGCCGCCCCCGTTGTTGCGGACGGCGGTCCGGATGGCGTCGGGAAGAGCGTCGAGGTTGGAGACGAGCTCCTCGGCGGACTTGCCGTGGAGATCGGAGTGACCTTCCAGGGCGGCGTTGAGCTTGTTGGTGTAGCCCGCGTGGTGCTTGCCGTGGTGGATCTCCATGGTGCGCGCACCGATGTGCGGCTCGAGCGCATCGTGGGCGTAGCCGAGATCGGGAAGTTGGAAGGGGTAGGCCATGGGTGCGGACTCCTCGCGGTCTATTGGTAGAGAGGCTGCGACCCCGCGCCGGGCGTCCCTCGCCCGTGCGATCCCTGCTACCTTGATCTGCGGGGCCGGGTAATCGCTAGCGTTTGATTGTAACCGGATTCGCGGCCCCCACAAAACGCGGCCCGGGGGACGTGCATCGTGGCCCAGAAGTCCATGGAACGGAGGATTCTGCTCGTCGATTGCGACGCGTTCTTCGTCCAGGTGGCCCGCCTCGAAGACCCCGAGGGTGCAGGTCGCGCGCCCCTGCTCATCGTCGGCGGATCGGCCACCGGCCGGGGCGTGGTGACGTCCGCTTCGTACGAGGCGAGGGCCTTCGGCGTCCGGTCGGCCATGCCCACGGCGCACGCTCTTCGGCTCTGCCCGGACGCCACCGTGGTGGGCGTGCCGCGAGGCGCCGTCGGACGGCGAAGCAGGGAGGTCCGCGCGGCCCTCGAGGATCTCGCACCCGTCGTGCAGGCGGCCTCCGTGGACGAGTTCTACCTGGACCTCACCGGTACCGAGCGTCTCTTCCGGGGGGAGACGCTCGAGGCTACCGCGTGGAGGATCCGGGAGGCGGTCCTCCGGCGAACGGGGATCTCCGTGTCCCTCGGAGGCGGCACGCGACGGGTCATCGCGAAACTGGCCGCGTCCTTCGCCAAGCCTGCCGGCGTGCACGTCGTGCCCCCGGGTGGCGAGCAGGCGTTCCTGAACCCGCTGAAGCTCTCGGCACTCCCGGGCGTGGGCCCGTCGCTGGTCGAGCGCCTCGAGAAGCGGGGCCTCCGTACGGTGGAGGACGCGCTGGGCGTGCAGGAGGAGTGGCTCCAACGCTGGTTCGGGCAACGTCGCGGGGCGTGGCTGTACCGGCGCGTCCGGGGGGTGGACGAGAGCCGCGTGGACCCCCACGAACGGCGAAAGTCCATCTCCAGCGAGCGGACGTTCTTCGAAGACATCAACGACGACGCCGAGCTGGAGCGACGGTTGATGAAGCTCGCCACGTCCCTGGGCCCGATCCTCCGGGACAAGGGATTCCGGGCGCGCACGGTGACGGTGAAGCTGCGGGACCACGACTTCACTACCCGCCAGCATTCCCGCACCGTCCCCGAGCCCATCGAGTCCAATGCGGCCATCGTGGAGGTGGGACGGGCGCTGCTCGACGACCTCCGGGCTCAGCGGCGCGTTCCCGCCCGCCTCATCGGCATCGGGCTGTCCGGCCTCGTGTCTGCCGGCGAAGCCCACCAACTGGGTCTGTTCGACGAGCCGGTGGCCGGCGAGAGCGATCGGGACCGTGACGTATCGCGCGTGGTGGACGCGCTGGCGAAACGCTTCGGTGACGACGCGGTCCTGCCTGGACGATTGGTGCGAGGGCCGGAAGCCACGGGACGGGACGGCTCGGGGCGGACCGACGGATGACGATTCGACGGCAGGGCATCGGCGATCTCTGGCCCAGGGCGACGCCCGTGGTCGGCATGATCCACCTCCTGCCCCTCCCCGGAGCGCCTCGGTGGGGGGGCTCCATGGACGCGGTCGTGGACCGGGCCATGGCCGACGCGGAGGCGCTCACCGCGGCCGGCTTCCACGGGCTCATGGTGGAGAACTACTCCGACGTCCCCTTCTTCGGTGGCTCCGTTCCACCCGAGACGGTGGCGGCCCTCACCGCCGTGGCGTCCCGGATCGTTGCGGCCACCGACGTGCCCGTCGGGATCAACGTGCTCCGGAACGACGCCCACGCCGCCCTGGCCATCGCCGTGGCCGTCGGGGCCCGCTTCGTGCGGGTCAACGTCCATACCGGGTCGATGTTCACCGATCAGGGCCTCTTGGCGGGACGCGCGGCCCACACCCTCCGACTCCGCCGGTCCCTGGAGGCCGACGTGGCCATTCTCGCCGACGTCCACGTGAAGCACGCCGTGCCGCCGGCGGGGGCATCCTTGGAGAATTCGGCGGCAGACGCCTGGCATCGAGGGCTCGCCGACGCCCTCGTCGTCACCGGAACCGGGACCGGCCACCCCACCGACCGAACGGATGCCGACGCCGTGAAGCGCGTCGTTCCCGAGGCATCCGTCTTCGTCGGGTCCGGGGTCACGGTGGAATCCGTGGGCTCCTACCTCCGGACGGTGGACGGCCTCATCGTCGGCAGCGCGGTCATGCAGGACGGGCGCGCCGGAGCCGGCGTAGACCCCGAGCGCGCCCACGCCTTCATGGACGCGGCGCGAAGGGCGGCCGCCGGCTCCTGACGGTCTGCGAGGCCGAAGGTCTCCGGGCCTACCCGCGTCCCTTGGCCGCCTTGTGCTTCTCGGCCTGAGCCAGGTAGGGCTTCCGCTCGAAGTAGCTCTTCGTCTCCTCGGCGACCACGGGGGCCAGGAAGAGGAGGGCGATGAGGTTGGGCCAGATGACGATGGCCAGAGCCACGTCACCCAGGGCCCACACGGCCGCGAGCGGAATCACCGCCCCCATGTAGTGGGCGCCCAGGAAGATGGCCTTGTACGGCAGTACCGCCTTCTGACCGAAGAGATAGTGGGCGCAGCGATCGCCGTAGTAGCTCCACGAGATGGCCGTGGAGATGCCGAAGAGAAGCACGCCCAGCACCACGATCATGTGGCCCCAGTCGCCCAGAGGCGCGAGCCCTTGTCTGAACGCGGCGGCCGTCAGGGGTGCGCCGTTCTCCACGGCGTCGCCGTAGAGCGAGGCGTAGGTCGTGCCGTCGTCGGCCACCGCCTCCCCTCTCGATGGGTAGATGGTGCCGGTGAAGACCTGCGTCTGCGCCGCGTCCGTGTAGAGCGGCTCCACCACGACCTCGTGCCGGGAGAGGACCGGAACTCCCACGCCCGATGGGACGTCGGATCCGTCCGCGATGCGGATCCCCGCCGGCGCGTCGACACCCTCCCACCGGTCCCCTTCCGAGACGGCGGTGAACGCCATGTCACCGCTCCCGATGGTCAACTCGGTGGCGAAACGCTGGGTGTTGGTCTCGGTCATGATGATGACGAGGCCCGTCAGCGAGCAGATGATGATGGTATCGATGAGGGGCTCGAGGAGCGCGACCACACCCTCCGACACCGGCTCGGGCGTCTTCGCCGCCGCGTGGGCGATGGGCGCCGAACCCTGTCCGGCCTCGTTGGAGAAGAGCCCCCGGCGGACACCCCACATGAGCGTCACGACGAAGACGCCGGCTCCGACACCGGCCACACCGGCCTGCGGATTGAAGGCCTCGGTGACGATGCGCCCGAAGGCCGCCGGCAGTGCCCCCAGATTCATGGAGATGATGATGAGGGCCCCGAGCACATAGATGGCGGCCATGAAGGGGGCGAGGACGGCCGTGACCTTCCCGATGCGCCGGATGCCGCCGAGGATGACCGCGCCTACGATGACCACGGTCACCAGACCCATGATCTGCGGCGGAATGCCGAAGGTCGAACTCATCTGGTCGGCCACGGTGTTGGCCTGGACGGCGTTGCCGGTGAAGAAGGCCGTGAAGGCGAGCATGACCGCGAAGAAGACCGCCATGGGCTTCCACTTCGATCCCAGCCCGCGCTCGATGTAGTACATGGGTCCGCCGGCCACGGCCCCGGTTTCATCGACGGTGCGGTATTTCTGGGCCAGCGTGACCTCGGAATACTTCGTGGCCATCCCGAGGAAGGCCGTGACCCACATCCAGAAGAGCGCACCCGGACCACCCCAGTGGATGGCGATGGCGACGCCGGCGATGTTGCCGATACCGACCGTCGCCGACAGGGCCGTGGTCAGGGCCTGGAAGTGGGAGACGTCGCCGGGGTCGTCGGGATCGTCGTAGCGTCCCGTGGTGACACCGAAGCCGTGGCCCAGCCGCCGGAGCTGCACGAAGCCGGTCCGGACCGTCAGGTAGAGGCCCGTCCCCAACAGGAGGATGACCATGATGGCGATCCGCTCGCCCGCCACCGTGGGGCCGATCTCGATGATGTACGTGTTGGCGAAATCGACGATCGGCTGAAGGAATCGGTCGAGGAAGGATTCCATGCGTGTGCCCGTTGGGTTTAGTCGTCAGTGGCCGGCGCCCGGGGGGCCGGAGCGGACGCCCCGGAGGCTACGGTGCACCCCCCGAGACTCAAAGCCTGAAAGAATGCCCCGCCGGTCAACGAGGGGCAAGGCGGCCGAGCCAGGCGGCAGCCGCATCGAGCCCCCCGAATGAAAGGCGAACGATCAGCCGCGAGCGAAGGCCGTTTCGTAGAGGTGCGCCGCCACGGCCTCGGCGAGAAGCTCGTGCGCCCGATTCACGATGGCGTCCAACGAGGGAGACTCCTGGTACATCTCCTCCGCCTTCTCCCGAAGCTCGGGCACCGTGGGGAGATGGGGTAGCGACAGCTCGGCGAGGCGCTCTTCGACCTGGCTGCGCGCCCTGCGAGCCCGCTCCGCCAGGTCCTCGACGTGGTGGCTCTCCTCCCACGCTTCGCGGACGCCGTTGGCGATACGCTCGACGCTGAACGCAGCCGCCAACTCGCCCGCCACCTTCTCGATGACCTTCCGGCCTGCCGGCCGCTCACCCCGCACGATGGCCTCGGGCGGGGCCCGGAGATCCCATACGAGCCGGCACCACGACATCACTTTGAGGACGTAGTACGAGATGTCCACCTCCCACCAGCGGAATCCCTGTCGCGTCGAGCTCTGGTAGTGATGGTGGTTGTTGTGCCACCCCTCACCGAGCGTGATGAGCGCGAGGAGGAAGTTGTTCCGCGAGTCGTCACCCGTGAGGTAGCGCTGGGAGCCGGAGACGTGAGCCAGGGAGTTGATGAAGAACGTGCAGTGGAAGAGCAGCACCGTGCTCCAGAAAAACCCCACGATGAGCATGGCCCACCCGCCCACGGCCCACACCCCGAATCCCAGGAGGATGGCCGGCAGGTAGACGTTCTTGTCCAGCCAGACCAGCTCGGGATACTTGGTCAGATCCTTCACCGTCCCGTAGTCGGGCTCCCAGTTGCTGGGGTTGAAGATCCAGCCCACGTGGGAATACCAGAAGCCGTGATGGCGAGGCGAGTGGACGTCGTGCTCGGTGTCGGAGTGCAGATGGTGATGGCGGTGCACCGCGGCCCACCAGATGACGCCTCGCTGCGCCGACGTCTGGCCGAGAAAGGCGATGACGAACTGCATGACCCGACTCGTCTTGTACGAGCGATGGCTGAAGTACCGGTGGTACCCCGCGGTGATGGCCCACATGCGCACGAAATAGAGGACAAGGCAGACCACGACGGCAGAAAGCGGCACGCCCGTCCAGATGGCCGCGAAACAGACCAGGTGGGTGAGGACGAAGGGGACGGCCGCCGGATAGACGACGTCGTCGTGCGGTGGGTGTTGGTGGGCCAAACCAGGCTCCGGTGATGCGATTGCGTCTCAGAAGCCCTCCCGAGCGGAGGGTACTGTGCAAAGCTAAACGGAGCCTCCGGGGAAACAAACGGTTCGCTGCCCTTGAACTCCTGTGTCGCATGGTATATCATCATATTCACATTTATGAATACGATGTCCTCCCCTGCCATTCTGGACCGGATCTCGGTCCTCGGCGACGAGACCCGCACGCGCATCCTGGCGCTGCTCGAACGGAGCGAGTTCACCGTGTCCGAGCTGTGCTCTGCGCTCCAGTCGCCCCAGCCCACCGTGAGTCGTCACCTCAAGACCCTCGCGTCGGAGGGATGGGTGGAGGCTCGGGCGGAGGGTCGCAATCGCCACTATCGGTTTAGTCCGGAGTTGGACGAGGCGGCCCGGAGTCTCTGGCGCATCGTTCGCGAGGAGCTCGGGGGCTCGGGCGTGTATTCCGCCGACGGCGAGCGGGCCCGGGCGGTCCTCGAGCATCGGCGCCTCCGTTCCACCGAGTTCTTCGCCACGTCAGCGGAGGGGTGGGACGAGCTTCGCGGGGAACTGTTCGGGTCAGGCACGGGCCTCGCGCCCCTGCTGGGTCTGGTCGACCCCGATGCCGTCGTCGGCGATCTCGGCACGGGCACCGGAGTTCTGGCCGCGCGGCTGGCACCCTTTGCGGGTCGTGTCGTAGCCGTCGACCGTTCCGGAGAGATGTTGTCCACCGCCCGCGTGCGGATGGAGAACGTCGAGAACGTCGACCTTCGCCAGGGCGATCTGGAGGCTCTTCCCGTGTCCGACGGAGAGCTGGACATCGCCATTCTGGCACTCGTGCTCCACTACGTCGTGGATCCGCCCGCCGTCCTGGCTGAGGTTCGGCGAGCCCTGAAGCCCGGCGGCAGGATCATCCTTCTCGACATGCGCCGACACGATCGCGGCCCGGGCTTCACCGAGGCCATGGGGCACGTCTGGCCCGGCTTCGAGGACGAGCGTCTGTCCGCATGGCTCCTCGACGCCGGCTTCGAAAGCGTTCGGGTCGTGCCGTTGCCCCACGATCCGGAGGCTACCGGGCCCCTCCTCTTCCTCGCGTCCGCTCGATGTTGACGCTAGGCGCTTCCCGCTGCATTCACGCCCGACTACACCCGTTCAGAACCGACCCGTCGATCCAATGGAGACTTCGATGACCGATACAGCCGTCATGACCGACACCACCACCACCGACGTCACGCACCGACCACCCTTCAAGGTGGCCGACCTGTCGCTGGCCGAGTGGGGACGCAACGAGATCCGCCTGGCCGAAGACGAGATGCCCGGCCTCATCGCGGCTCGCGAAGAATTCGGGCCCCAGCAGCCCCTCGCCGGGCTCAAGGTGGCCGGCTCGCTTCACATGACCGTGCAGACGGCGGTCCTCATCGAGACCCTCATAGATCTCGGCGCCGACGTGCGTTGGGCCTCGTGCAACATCTTCTCGACCCAGGACCACGCTGCGGCCGCCGTGGCGGTCGGGCGCGATGGCACGCCCGAGAACCCCACGGGCGCCGCGGTCTTCGCCTGGAAGGGCGAGACCCTGGAAGAGTACTGGTGGTGCACCGATCAGATGCTCACGTGGCCCGACGGCTCCGGACCCGACCTGCTCGTGGACGATGGCGGCGATGCCACGCTCCTCATGCACAAGGGTGTCGAGTACAAGACCGCCGACAACGTCCCGGCATTCGATCCCGACGAGGATCCCGAGGAGTGGGGAGTCATCCTGGACCTCCTCCGACGGACCCTCACCGAGGATCCGGGCAAGTGGGAGCGGATCACCAAGGACATGCGCGGCGTCAGTGAGGAGACGACGACCGGCGTGATGCGTCTCTACGAGATGCAGAAGGCCGGCACCCTTCTCTTCCCCGCCATCAACGTGAACGACTCGGTGACCAAGTCGAAGTTCGACAACCTGTACGGGTGCCGGCACTCGGTCCTCGACGGGTTGAACCGGGCCACCGACGTGATGCTCTCGGGCAAGCACGCCGTGGTCCTCGGGTACGGAGACGTGGGCAAGGGATGCGCTCAAGCCCTGAAGGCGTCGGGTGCACGGGTCACCGTCACCGAGATCGATCCCATCTGCGCGCTCCAGGCGACCATGGAGGGCTTCTCGGTGCTCACCCTCGAAGACGTCGTCGAGACGGCCGACATCTTCATCACCGCCACCGGCAACCGCGACATCATCACCGCCGCCGACATGGCGCGCATGAAGGACAAGGCCATTGTCGGGAACATCGGTCACTTCGACAACGAGATCGACATGGCCGGGCTGGAGCGGAACCCCGAGATCACCAAGACGGAGATCAAGCCCCAGTACCACGAGTGGACGTTCCCGGACGGACATTCGGTGCTCATCCTCGCCGAGGGCCGTCTCATGAATCTGGGGTGCGCCACCGGCCACCCGAGCTTCGTCATGTCCGCGTCGTTCACCAACCAGGTGCTCGCCCAGATCGAGTTGGCGAAGAACACGGACCAGTACGAGAAGAAGGTCTATGTGCTCCCCAAGCACCTCGACGAGAAGGTGGCCCGGCTTCACCTCGACAAGCTCGGGGCCAAGCTGACCGTCCTGTCCGACAAGCAGGCCGACTACATCGGCGTGCCCAAGGAGGGTCCGTACAAGACCGATCAGTACCGGTACTAGTCGGACGGACCTGCTGACGGCGACCCGCCCGCAGGGGGGCCGCAGGCAGCCAGCGTCGAACACGAGCGCCGCATCGCCCCAGGGCGGTGCGGCGCTCTTTCGGTCACACCTGACCCTCCCGGGGAGTCCATTGGTGCGAGGCGTCGAGACGCGACGTCGAACATGACACCCACGAGGAGGACATCATGCGCATCGAGACCGTCCACAAGCACATCGCCGCACCGGCTTCCACTGTCTTCGACTACGTGGCCGACGTCGGGAACCTGGCGGAGTGGTCCACGGAATTCATCAAGGAGGCCGAGCGGGAGGGCGACCACATCCGGGCAAAGACCGACATGGGGGAGGTGACGATGACGACGCGGGCGAACGAGGAGTCCGGGGTGGTGGATATCCTGGTGGAAAGCGATGGCGGACCACCGGTGGCCTTCCCCACCCGAGTGCTTGCTCTCCCCGACGGCTCCAGCGCCATCGGCTTCACGCTCTTCCAACTGCCGGGTCAGCCCGAGGAGGCGTTCGACTCCGGCCTGGCGTCGTTGGGCCGGGAACTCGACAACATCCGAGCACGCTTCTCGTGAGCGGAGGCGAAGACCGAATCTCTCTGGAGACGCAGGTCGAGAGGGCCCGGGCGGGAGACCGCCCGGCCCTCGAGGCCGTTGTCGCCGCCCTCCGTGACGACGTCTACAACCTCGCCGTCCGAATGCTCTGGCATCCGGAGGATGCCGAGGACGCCACACAGGAGATCCTCGTCAAGGTCGTGACCCGCCTCGACACGTTCGCGGGTCGTAGCTCCTTCAGGACGTGGGTGTGGCGGGTGGCCGCCAACCATCTGCTCACCACGCGAAAGCGCCGCGCGGAACGCCCGGAGATCACCTTCGAAGCCTTCGGCGCGGACCTCGCCGAGGGGTTGGCCGATGAGTCGACGTCCGCCGAGCATGACGAGCGGACCCAGCTCATCGAGGAGGTCAAGCTCGGCTGTTCCCAGGGAATGCTGCTCTGCCTGGATCGGGGGCACCGGTTGGCCTACATCCTCGGCGAGATCCTGGAGTTGGATCATCGGGAAGGATCTGAAGTCCTCGGAATCAGTCCGGCGGCGTTCCGGAAGCGATTGTCACGGGCCCGATCGCGGCTGCACGCGTTCGTGCGTACGCACTGCGGTCTGGTGAACGCCGACGCTCCGTGCCGGTGCGAACGGAGGGTCGACCGAGCCATCGAGGTCGGACGCGTGACGCCTCATGGGCTACTCTTCGCGGATCACCCGAGGGCGGACGCCGCCGCCGTGGCCAACTGGCGACGTGTGGAGGAGATCCGCGACGAGGCATCACTTCTCAAGAGCCTTCCGCGCTATGCGCATCCCGGGCGCTTCACCGAGGCGCTACGGGAGCTGTTGGAGGCGCGGTAGGTCTGGTTGATCAGCCCCCCACCAGGAGCCGGATGGCGAAGATGACGATGGTGACCGTGAGGACGCGTCGGACCCACTCCTGACCCTTCAGCACCTGGAGACGCACTCCGAAGCTGGCCCCGAAGAACTGGCCTGCCGCCATGGTGAGACCCGCGGACCAGTCCATCATGCCGTTGTACGCAAAGATGACCACGGCCAGGACGGAGAAGGCCAGGATGAGCGGGACCTTCACCGCGTTGGCCCGCACGAGGTCGAGGCCGTTGGCGGCGAGAAGCGCCAGGAAGAGAAAGCCGACGCCTGCCTGGATGAAGCCGCTGTACAGTCCCAGACCGAAGAACGCGAGTCGGAGGACCCATCGGCGAGCCGGATCCGGCTCGAGGGGGTTCTCGCCGGCGAGGGGTGTCGACGGGTTCCAGATCATCCACGCTGCGGCCCCGACGAGGATCCCGGCGAGGATCCTCTCGAAGGCCACGTCACCGATGACCATGGCACCCCAGGTCCCGAGCACCACGCCGACCAGGGCCGGGGGCAGGCCGAACCTCACCCAGCTCCACGGAATCAGGTCCCGCTTCTTGAAGCTGGCGGTCGCGCCGATGCCTCCGACCACGATGGCGATGCGGTTGGTGGCGTTGGCCACCGTGGAGGGAAGACCGATGAAAATCAGCAGGGGGAGGGTCAGAAGAGATCCGCCGCCTGCGATGGAGTTCACGGTCCCGGCGATGAAGCCCGCGCCGGCCAGCATCAGAAGGGTCAGAATGTCGTCGGGCACGCCGGCTCCGAGGTTGGATCAGGCTTCGGGACCGCACCATCCTCGCGGCTGGACCAACCGGAGTCCAGCGGGAGGTCGAGTGCGACTGGTGCCCGGTGCCCCTCGGCGCGAACGTTCGGCGCGTTCCGGTTGCAACATCGCAACCCCGGCGCTCGTAAGGGCGTCCAACAGTGGTGAATCGCGATTCATTCCCTCCTCCACTCCCATGTCTCCACGAAAGACCATCCTGAGAGAACTCGCCCGGGCCGAAGCCGGCTCCGGTTCCCCATACGTCCGCCCGTCCAGCCTTCCCGGCTTCGCCCAGGAGCCCGAGAAGTACCAGAAGGCGGTCAACGAGCTGCTGAGCGACCGCCTGTTGGAGGGCCGTAAGGACGACGAGGGCCACATGGCCATCGCCATCAACCAGCACCGGCGGAAAGACGTAGAGAAGGAGATCAAGCCGGTGTGGGCGAACCCCATCCTGTGGATCGTCTTCCTGCTCGTCGCCGCCGCCGGCGGAGTCGCCGCCACGCTGTAGCCCCGGGACAAACCGGCGCCGCCGCTGGCGTCGGGCCCACCGCCGCGCTATCTGATTGCGCGGGAATCCGCGACGGTACCGGAGGCGGGCGTAGATGCGGGAACGTAGTCAGCAGCGTGTTCGGCCCGATGCGTTCCCCGTAGCCAAGGACGGATTCCGCCTCCGGGGCACGGAGATGACCCGGTTGGAAACCTTCACGGACGCCGCCTTCGCTTTCGCGGTGACGCTCCTCGTCGTCTCCGTGGAGTCGGTCCCGCAGAGCTTCGACGAGCTGACCGGCGCCCTCCGGGCGCTCCCCATCTTCGGGGCCAGCTTCGCCATCCTCATGATCTTCTGGCACGGGCATTGGCGGTGGAGCCAGCGCTTCGGGATGGAGGACGGCACGAGCACCCTCCTCTCCCTGGCCCTCGTCTTCACCGTGCTGAGCTACGTCTACCCGCTGCGGTACATGTGGACCGTGCTCACGCACTGGATCTCCGGAGGTACACTGGCCAGCGACGCCGTGCTGGAGTCCCGCCGCCAGCTCGACCTCCTCCTGGGCATCTACGGGGTCGGTTTCTGCGCCATGGCCCTCGTCCTGGCGGCGCTGAACGCTCACGCCCTTCGGCGGCAAGCGGAGCTGGACCTGGACGAGGTGGAGCGGTTCGAAACGCGCGGGGAGACGGTGTCGTGGTTGCTCATCGCCGGCGTGGGAGCGCTTTCCGCGACCATCGCCATCTCCGGCCTCGGACCCGCGGGGATCGGCGGATGGGTGTACATGACGATGCCGGTCCTCATGCCGGGGTGGGCGTACACCCACTATCGTAGACGCGTCCGACTGGACGAGGCTCTGGCCGGTGGGCTCCGGGAGACGTGATTCGAGGGGGTGGGGATGAATGAAGACCGGGAGTTGGGCCTCGAGCCCGTCGACGAGAGTCAGGATCTTCCTCGTGTGGTGGAGGAAGCCCACGAGGTGCTTCACAGCTACGGATGGCAGGTCCTCGGGCTCGGCGTCTTCGCCAGCACCGTCTGGGGCGGCCTCGTGCTTCTGGAGGTCTTCGTTCCTCTCCAGTGGCTTCTCATGGTCATCATCGCCTTGCTGGGCATCTACTACTTCCCGGTGAGTCGCGAACCGAGGCTGGCCAAGGACGTGATCCGCCGGTGGGACGATCTGAGGGTCGAGCGGGCGCTGGAGTCGTCGGGCCTGTCGACGGACCCGCGACTGGAGGTGGCCGAGTCCATGGCCCACCGCATCATGCGCCACCCCGGCGTGGACGAGCGGACTCGCGACGTGACCCGGGCGATGGTGCTCCGGCTCCGACGGCTCCTCCACGACCTTCGACGCCTCGACCACCTCACCGCGACGCAGATCGCCGACCGGCGGCGGGACGCCAATCGGCCCATCTCCGACCTCCAGGACCTCCTCGACGCACGGGCGGGAGACATCCTCGGCCAGCTCGCCCACCTCCACCGCACCGTCGTACTCCGCGACAGCGCGGCGCTGGACGGGGTGGTCTCGGCCCTGGAAGACCTCGCCCGGGAACTGGAGGCGGAACGAGAAGTCGAGCTGCTCCTCTCGCGGGCGGAGCAGGAGTAGATGGCTGCCCTCGAGCCGTTCGAGGTGACCTACTTCGACACACCGGACGACTTCCGGGCTTGGCTGTCACGGCATCACGCCGAACGCGACGAGCTATGGGTGGGCTTCTGGAAGAAGGCGACGGGACGCCCCAGCATCACGTGGCCCGAGTCCGTCGATCAAGCGCTTTGCTTCGGGTGGATTGACGGAATCCGGAAGACCATCGACGACGAGGCGTACACCATTCGGTTCACTCCGCGACGCAAGGGCAGCGTCTGGAGCCGCCGGAACGTCGAGCGCTACGGCGTCGTGGAGGAGGCTGGCCTCGTGGAGCCCGCGGGGAGGGCCGCGTGGGACCGCCGAACCGAGGACAAGTCGTCCGTCTACTCCTACGAGCAGGAGAAGAAGCGGCTCAGCCTCTCCGGTGAGTACCTGGACCGGCTCAGGGCCCACGAAGCGGCCTGGATCGACTGGGAGTCACGGCCGCCAGGGTACAAGCGGAAGGTGGCCCACTGGATCATGAGCGCGAAGAAGGAGGAGACGCGGCTCCGGCGCCTTCAGCAGCTCATCGACGATTCGGCGAAGGAGCGGAAGGTGAAGCCGTTGAGGCGAGCGGGGGAGTAGCCGCCCGGCCGGACCCGGGGCCGGTACCGGCCAGGGCGCCTCCCAAGCAGCACCCGAACGAGAAACGGCGGGCAGGCGAGCGTGGGCCCTGAGGGTCACGCTGCGCCCACCCGCCGGTTCGGACCGCCGGATGCGTCGGGTCTGCGCTACTGCACGGCGTTGATCATGTCGAAGATCGGCAGGTACATCGCGACGATCATGCCACCGACGATGACGCCCAGCACGACGATCATGATGGGCTCCATGGCGGCCAGAAGCGCCTCGACGGCGGTGTCGACCTCGTCGTCGTAGAAGTCGGCGATCTTGGTGAGCATCTCGTCGAGACCACCGGTCTGCTCACCGACGTTGATCATCTGGACCACCATGGGCGGGAAGACGCCCGACTCCTTCAGCGGACCGGCGATGGTCTCACCACCGGCGATGGAGGCTCGCGACCCCATGACGGCGTCGTGGATGACCCGGTTGCCCGCCGTCTTCGCGGTGATCTCCAGCCCCTCGAGGATGGAGACACCGGAGGAGACCAGCGTACCCAGCGTGCGCGTGAAGCGCGCCACGGCCGACTTCCGCTGGAGGTCGCCGAGAATGGGCATGGCAAGGAGGATCCGATCGATGACCAGCTGGCCCTGATCGGTCTGGTAGTACTGCCGGATTCCCACGACGAGGGCGATGAGCCCCACGCCGCACGCCCACCAGTAGGCCTGGAGGAAGGCCGACATGCTGATGACGATCTGCGTCGGGATGGGCAACGGAATCCCAGCCGACTCGAACATCGACTGGAACGTCGGAATGACGAAGATCAGCAGGATGACGATGGCGGCACCGGCCACCGAGAAGATGACGCCGGGGTAGATCATGGCGCCTTTGATCTTCCGGACCAGCGCGTCGTTCTTCTCGAGGA
>CALJKZ010000412.1 GCA_937983085.1 uncultured Gemmatimonadales bacterium | reverse complement strand
ACGTGGAGCTGCGGACGCAGAACGTTCGGGCCTTCGTCGCCGAGCGGGGCCTGGATCTAGAGGATCTCGACACCCTCCTCTACTTCTCCGTCCACGGCACGCCCATCAAGTATCTGGACGAAGGGAACCGCTACGACCGATACGTGGAGGAGCAGTGCCGGGACATCGCCCGACGGCTTGGCACCTCCACCTACGCCGTCGGGTTCCAGAACCACACCAACCGGCGTATCGCCTGGACCCAGCCGGACAACGAGGACCGCATTCGTGAGGCCCCGGAACGACGCCTCGTCGTAGTGCCCATCTCGTTCATGCACGAGCAGTCCGAAACGCTGGCCGAGCTCGATCACGAACTCCGCGACTTCATCGAATCGTTGGGCAAGGAGCTCCACCGCGTACCGGTTCCCCACGACAGCGAGGACTTCACCTCCGTCCTCGCCGATCTCGTGGAGCTGCTGGCGGGAGTCGATGAAGGAAGCCGCTCCGGGGATGCGCCGTTGCCGGAATCGAGCCACCTGGCCCGCTGCCGCTGCGCACCCTTCGAGGGCGTGTGGTGCACCAACGGCCAGCGGGAGCTTCCTCCGAGTCCGTACGCGAGGGAGCGGCAAGCCGCCTCGTGATCGTCGTCGCCGGCGGGGGCATCACCGGACTCGCGACGGGTTGGGAGCTTCAACGTCGGGGTGTCGACGTCGTGGTGCTCGAGGCGTCGGATCGGCCGGGAGGCGTCATGCGGAGTGACGTCGTCGACGGTCGTGTTCTCGACTGGGGACCGCAGCGGGTCCGGCTGACCCCACACTTCCGACGCTTCGTGGAAGAGGTGGGGCTCGAGGACGAGTTGATTGCGGCACCGCCGGGCCTCGACCTCCACATCTATCGTGGCGGGCGACTCCGCCGGGTTCCGTTCTCCCTTGCAGCCTTCCTGACGTCGGATGTGGTCAGCCCCGCCGGGAAGGCGCGTGCGGTCTTGGAGGTGGTATCGCGGGAGGGCCGGGCGGACGAGGCCGTCTCCGACTTCTTCATTCGCAAGTTCGGTCGGGAGGTGTACGAGACGCTCGTCGGACCTCTGTATGGAGGCTTGTACGCGTCCGACCCCGCCGACATGCGAGTCGGACTGTCCCTCGCCCACACCCTCCGTGAGTTCGGGGTCGGGCGTAGCCTGCTCCTGCCGCTTCTCCGTCGTGGCGGGCGCATCGCGCCGCCTCCGGCGTGCTCCTTCCGGCAGGGCATGCAGGCGCTTCCCGATGCCGTAGGGCGCGCTCTGGGTGACGACCTGCGCACCAATA
This sequence comes from uncultured Gemmatimonadales bacterium, assembly GCA_937983085.1. Taxonomy (GTDB): domain Bacteria; phylum Gemmatimonadota; class Gemmatimonadetes; order Longimicrobiales; family Gaopeijiaceae; genus UBA2589. The sequence goes on along the minus strand of CALJKZ010000412.1, from coordinate 7,219 downwards.
CGGGTGTGGAAGAGCTCACGCCGAGCTCGGAGGGGTGGACGGTGCGGACGTCCACAGGGGAGACCCTCGCGGCTCGCCGGGTCGTGCTCGCAACGCCCGCCCCGGTCACGGCGCGGCTCCTCTCGGGCCCCGCACCCGAGACCGCATCGGTGATCGGTGGACTCCGCTACAACTCGCTGGGCGTGGTGCACCTGGACGCCGCCACCGAGCTACGGGGCATCGGGTTCAAGGTGGCTTTCTCTGAGCCGGGGCTCGCCCTTACCGGCGTGACCTTCTCCAGCGAGCTCTTCGGCCGGCGCGATCTCTACACCGCCTACCTCGGTGGAGCGCGGCACCCGGAGGTCGCGTCGTGGGAGGACGAGGAACTGGGGCGCCGGGCCGTGGAGGACTTCCGAGCCACGACGGGGTACGACGCACGCGTCCTCTCCGTCAGCAGGGAGCGGGTGCCGGCCTGGGATGTCACCTGGGAGGGGCTGGCCGACATCCGACTGCCCGACGGGATCGAGGTGGCGGGCAACTGGTGGTCCCGACCCGGCATCCTGGGCCGCCTGGCGGAGGCTTCCCGTCTTGCGGATCGGTTGGCCTCGGGTAGCGAGACGCCTTCGGGGGGAGACGCCTCGAGCCCGGCGGATCCGACGGCCGGTCGCCCCGGCACCGTGGCGTCGCCGACGGCCCGGTGATGGCGCACTCGACGGAGAGCGAACCGTCGGACTCGACGACGAAGCGCCTGGCCACCGGTTGGGCGCTCATCGGCGTCGCAGCGATCTTCGCGTGGGCCGTGTACCGACTGGGAGGCCGGGGGATCGCCACCGTGCGAGCCGGACTCGATCCACTCGAGTGGGCGGTTCTGGTGATCTCGACCGTGGGCTTCGTCTACACCGAGGGCGTGCTCACCTTCGATCGTCGGTGGATTCCGAAGCTCGTCCGTCGGGCGAGGGGGGTGCGGACCAAGGGGCCCGTCTTTCAGCTCCTTGCACCCCTCTACGGGCTTTCGCTGGTGGATACCGATCCCAAGCAGCTGTTTCGCGGGTGGGGTGGAACCGCGCTCATCGTCATGGCGGTGCTGATCATTCGCGCGTTTCCCTCACCCTGGCGCGGGATCGTGGACTTCGCCGTTGCGGCCGCCATGGCCTGGGGTCTCGTCACCATCCTCCGGCGTACGCCGGAGGCCATGCGAGCGTCTGCCGGAGACGGCTGACTAAATGCGTGTTCCATTTTTGTGGCACAAAATGTGCAACAGCAGGTATGTGACAACGACAAGAGAACATAGACAGGAGATAGCGCATAACCATGGACCTCAACCAAGCACTGCAGAACGCAGTCGGTAAAGTCACCGAGTGGATCGAAGCTCTGGTGCTGAACATCCCCGAGATCATCTCGGCGGTGGTCATCATCGTCGTCTTCTCGCTCCTGGCGCGCGGGGTCCGCAACGTGGTGAAGCGGCTCATGGATCGGGCGACGGATCACGGGCCCGTGAAGAGCCTGCTCGGCAAGGCCGCGTACCTCTCCGTGTGGGCTTTGGGTGTGTTCCTGGCCCTCGGCGTGCTCGAGCTCGACCAGGCGGTGACGTCGCTGTTGGCCGGGCTGGGTATTCTCGGTCTTGCACTGGGTTTCGCCTTCCAGGACATCGCCGAGAACTTCATCGCCGGAATCCTGATGACCGTTCGCAGGCCCTTCACCGACGGTGACCTGGTGGAGACCAACGGCTTCTTCGGCCGGGTCGAGGACATCGACCTGCGCGCGACGCACCTCCGCACCCCGCAGGGTCAGTTGGTGCGCATTCCCAATGGAAGCGTGTACGGAAACGCCCTCACCAACTACACCGAGACCAAGAAGCGCCGGATGGATCTGGCCTGCGGTGTCTCCTATGGTGACGATCTCGAACAGGCTCGTAGCGTCGCCCTCGAGGCCATGGAGCAGGTGGCTCATCGGGACACCGAGCGCGAGCCGGAGTTCTTCTACGACGAGTTCGGAGGAAGCTCCATCAACTTCAAGGTCCGCGTGTGGCTGGAGGACGCAGAGCAGAAGACCTTCCTCGCGGCCCGCAGTGACGCCGTGATGAAGCTCAAGAAGGCGTTCGACGAGAACGACATCGGAATCCCGTTCCCCATCATGACCCTCGACTTCTCCGAGGCGGGAACGCGGAGGCTGGACGAGCCTCTCGAGTTGCTCAAGGAGCAGCATGCAGCTGGCTGACGACGTCTGAACGGATCCAGGGCGGCGACTACTCTTCGGTAGTCGCCGCCCTTTGCTCGTTCTGGGGTCTGCGCCAACGTCGCCTGTCCCGTCCGGCGACGGGACGGCACGTCGGTATCCTTAGAAGTAGGTCGCGAAGCCCAGCTGAAAACCCGCCATCCGAGCGGGGTCGTTCCCCTGAAGGTCGGTCATCCAGTGGTAACGGTAGTTCGCGCGAAACACTGTGCCGGGGGTAAGGCGAAAGCTTACTCCAGGTACGACGGCGGTCACATCGTCCCCGATCGAGCCGCCGGTCGACGTGAACGAACCCATGTTGTAGTCCACCCGCTCAAGGCGAAGGCCGGCCGTCAGGACCGCGTCGGCGTACCCCAGGAAGCGGGGGCGCCAAAGGGGCACGAGCAGGTCGAGGTACCCTCCCCACTGTTCCTGGCCGAACAATTCCCGGAGGCCGGGTGGGACGTCGATATTGGCGTACGCGACTTCGGCTCTGACATCGGCAGGTCCGATGGTCCCTCCGACGTCTAGGACAGTGATGCCGAGCCATCGTCGCTCGTCCACGTCCTCGCCTTCCAGGCGGAAGGAGTTGTAGTAGCCGCCGTAGTACGAAACGCCCACTTCTCCCACGCCCAGTCTCCGGAGTCCGACCCGCCCCGTGAAAGCGGGGGAACCATTGTTGTCTTCGCCGAACAGCTCCTCGTCCTTGCCGGACGGAATATCAGTGCGTCCCACCTCGTTGCCGACGACGCCCTCGCCGAGACCGTTGGTCAGGTAGGCGTCGTAGGAGAACACGAAGTCATGGGCGGCAACCTTCCCGTACGCCCCGAACCCCACCTCCGAAAGAGTGGACGGAATAATATCCGTGGTCACCAGAGGTCGATCGACGAAGTCCCACTGAGGGCTGTCGTGGTTCTGGTTCAGGTAGCCGATGGGCGCGAGGATGATGCCCCCTCGAAGCACCAGAGACGGTCGGATCTGGACATCGAGGAGCGCCGTCTCGAGGGCGATCTCTTCGGTTCCGTGCTCGAACTCGAGCTCCGAGAGAAAGCGAACCCGCTGCGAGACCTGAGAAAAGAGGAAGACGTTGAACCGCCGGAGCTCCATGGAGAACCCTTCCGTGACCCCGTCCTCCACGAAGTAGTTCGTGTTGCCCTCCAGGTACCCTCCGATCGACGTGGACGAAAGGGATCCGATGAAGGGCCGATCGTACAGCCCGTCCTGGGCCATCGTGGTGTCGGCCTGACCGTAGGCTGCGTTCCATGGCGCCAGGATGGCGCATGTGCCCATCACCAGGCCGAGCGCGAAGGAGCCCCCTGCTTTCGGTCGCATACTCATTCTCCTCTCCCTCCGGTCCGAATGAAGAGTCGATCTCCATCCATGTCCACGCGATAGCGGTTCAGGGCACGGTCCGCGGGCCCCTGGAGGACGTCGCCCTCAAGGGAGAACTCGCTCCCGTGGCAGGGGCACACGAGGCGGTCGGCCACGGGCTCCGGCTGACAGCCCCGGTGGGTGCACGACGCCAGAACCGCGATCCACTCGCCTTCGTCGTTCCGGTGCAGGTAGATCGGACGATCCATTTCCTCGGTCTGGAGGAACGCTCCCCCGTCCTCGCCCAGGGTCGCGAGGCTCACGGACAGCCCGTCGGGCCCCGGAGTCGGACTCAGGTATCGTGCCCCGGCGCAGCCGGACAACGTCGGTACCGAGAGGGCACCTGCGACGCCAGCGGTGAAGGCTGGCAGCTTCCGGACGAAGTCGCGCCGCGGGACTGGCCGAGTCGAATGCGAAGGCTCGCCGGGCCGCGCGCCGGCCATCAGAGGGACTCCAGGAAGGCGATGATCGCGTCGAGCTGAACCGGCGTCAGGGCGAGGAAGCCACCTCGGGCGCCCGAGGCCTCGCCGCCGTGGTATTCCACGGCCTCCTCGATGCTTCGCGCTCGCCCATCATGGAGGAGGAACATCTCGCCTCCCTGGAACGCGGCCGCGAGGCCCAATCCCCATAGAGGGGCGGTGCGCCATTCCGACGTTTCGGCCACTGCGCCTTCAGTGTATCCGTCGTCCAGCTCCGGGCCCATGTCATGGAGAAGGAGGTCCGTGTAGGGATGGAACTCCTTGCGGTTCAGCACCTCGATCTCCGAGGCACCGGTGACCAGGGTCGGTACGTGACAGGAGGCGCATCCGATCTGTCGGAAGACGATTTCCCCTTGCTGCACCAGAGGATCTTCCTGGTTTCGCCTCGGCGGGGCCCGGAGCGTCTTCAGGTAGAAGACGACGTTTGCCACGGCCGCGCTGGCGACTTCCGGATCGGCGACGTCATCTGCTGCCCGACTGCCGGCGGCCGGATTGAAGAGGTCTTCCGAAACAAGATCGCTGGTGATCCCCATATCCTGGTGGTAGGCGCCGACGGTCTGATGAAGAAGATTGACCGTGAGGCCCTTCTTCCCGAACCGCCCAATGTAGCGGCCGTCCACGAGTCGTCCGCGGGCCATGGGGTCCGGAGAGCCGAGCCGCTCGAGCGCGATGGCCTCATCGATGACCGGGGTGGGATCCAGGAGCTGGAGCCGTCCGGAGATCCCATCGTCGTTCAGGTCGAACGGGTCGGCCATGTCGATGAGCGTCTGGTCCTCTACGGCGTCGAGGAAGCCGAGGCCCGTCACGGCAGGTGGCGTGAGTGAGGCCAGTCCCGTCACGCCCGCGGGGAGCTGCTCCGGTGGATACCCCGGGATGGCACGGTGCTGGAGCTGCGGGCCACCGAACTCCACCATAGGGTCGAATCCGGTGGACGGCAGCAACCGGCCGAACCGCTGCAGATTGAAGACCGGATGCCCCTTGCCGTCACCCGCGTGACATTGCTCACACGAGGCAGCGACGAATATGGGGCCGAGACCCTCGGCGACCGAGAAGACCCGGCCGAACTCCTCGTCACCCGCGAAATGCTGTCCCCCCGGTGAAGCGGCCCTTCCCTCGACGGTCCCGTCGAGACCATCGCTTTCCGGAGGAGCTTCAGGGGTCAGGAGGTCGCACCCCGCGGCAGCAACGAGAGACGAGATGGTGACAACGAGGACGACACGCACGGTGGCTCCGCGGTTTTAGGTGGGCCTAAAACTCTTGAATTTAGGCAAACCTAAACTCGGGGCCGGGCTGACGTCAATCCATCCGCGGCTATTGGCGGGACCGTACGACCGACAGACGGCTATGTAGGGGGGGCACGCCTGCCGGCCGCAGGTCCTACCGGCCCGCGATCATCCCGCAGGTCCTACCGGCCCGCGATCATCGCGAACGCTCAAGGGCGTCGACTGCCGCGGCGACCTCGTGAGGTCCGAGTTCGACCTGGCCCTCCAGGGCTTCCTGAAGTAGCTCGCGGGCCCGGGACGACTCTCCTGCGGCCTCGGCCATGAGCCCGGCCCGAAACAGCACGGGGGGCGGGGGACCACCCGCGTCCAGCCCCCGCTCGGCGAGCGTCCACGCCATTCCGACATCGCCGGAGCGGTAGTAGGCCCATGCGAGGGCGTCGAACGCGCCCTGGTCCTGTCGAGCCGCGAGATCGAGGCGCGCCAGCCGTACGGCCTCTTCGCGCGTCTCGGGAGACTCGGCCATTACGAAGATCAGAGGCCGGCGGTGCATGGCGTCGCGACCCGCCGCGCCGGCCGCCGCGATGAAGGCCCGTCGCACGCGCTGCGCCTCCGCCTCGTTCCCCAAGCCCTCCTCGACGTCGGCGAGGGTCGCCATGAGGTCCAGGTGGGCTCCATTGTCGAGGGCCCTTCTGTAGAGATCGCGGGCCGTTTCCAGGTCCCGGTCGACTCCGTACGAGACGGAGGCCAGCCCTTCCAGAGCGGCTGGACTGCCGGGGAGAACCTCGAGGGCTTCGAGGTACCGACGCACGGCGGCCGACGGGTCGCCGGAGTGAAGCTCGAAATGGCCGAGCTCGACCAACGCCCACGCCCGCACCGGAGCGGGCTCGGCATAGGCCTCCACGTTCTCGACGACGCGACGGAAGATGTCGCGCGCGGGTTCGGTGAAGCCCGCTCCGTCGACCACCCGGGCCTTCCGCGACAGCCAGGCCGTGGAGAGCGTGTCGAGGGTGCCGTCGAGGATCTCCTCGGCGGCGGCCTTGTCGCCCGCGGCCCAGAGTGCGTCGAAGAGTCGGTAGGATGCCGCATCATCGCGCGAGACGTCGGCGAGTCGGCGGGCGCTGGCGAGTGCCGCCGGGAAGTCGTGCTCTGCGAGCTGGAGGCTCGAGGCGGCACGTAGAGCCGCGGGGCTGTGCTCCGGCAGCGCCTCGACCATGGCGGCGGCCTGGTCCAGATGCGACGCGTCGCCATACGCCCGGAACGCGAGCATGTGAGCGGCGAAGAGCCGCTCCCGTGAGAACGACTCCTCAGGTCGGGCTTCCGCTCGTCGGGTGAAGTGCTCGATCTCGTCGGTCATGGTCGGTCGCGCGGGCACCGACGACGCCATCGCCCGAGCCCGGACGGTCTCGTCGACCACCGGTCGGGGAGCGGCGTCGGAGGCGCCAAGCAGCGGGAGGGTGGCGACCCCTCCCGCTACCAGCGCGAGCATCGTGATGGTTCCACGTGTGCTCATCGTCCGTCGCCTCAGCTGTGGGGCACGGCCACGTACGGAAACTCCGCACGGAACGCGACGTCGTTGGCGTCGACGTTGTCGCTCTGCAGCGACGGCTCGGCATTGATGACGACGAAGAGGGCGACGTCCGTCGCATCGTCGCTCAGGGCCCGCCCGGTCAGCGTGGCGAAGGCCGTCGGAGTGGCTGCCATGCTCACCGGAAGCTCGTCGGGGAGCAACAGGGCCGCGGTCCCCTCCGGGTCCGAGTTCGGCACGGCCCCCAGAACGGTGATGAAGAGGTCCGTGTAGTTGGCCACGTCGTCGGCGGGTGAAGCCGTGTTGTAGGCCGTCTTGTCGAAGGGCCCCGTGCCCGACGGGTGGTTGAAGACCGTGTTCAGCGCCGGAATCCCCTTCCGGTCGACCTGGGTGTACTGGAACCGGGTCGCGGTGCCGCTGATGGCGGCCTC
>CALJKZ010000411.1 GCA_937983085.1 uncultured Gemmatimonadales bacterium | reverse complement strand
AAGGAGACTCTACCCGGAGAAGCTAGGGTCGCCCTCGTCCCCCAGGGTGTGAACCCCCTGCTGGACGCCGGTCTCGACGTGACGGTGGAGTCCGGATCGGGCCTGTCGGCCGGAGTCCCCGACCAGGCCTACGTCGACGCCGGGGCCTCGCTGGCCGGGAGCGCCGCCGAGGCCCTCTCCGGGGCCGGAATGGTGCTCCACATCAATGCACCCTCCCTCACCGACCCCGACGAGGTGTCTCTCCTCGGCGAGGGCACGATCCTTCTCTCGTTCCTCGACCCCCTGGGCAGTCCTGATCGGGTACGCGCGCTGGCGGCGAGAAAGGTGACGGCCATCTCCATGGAGATGGTCCCCCGGATCACCCGGGCCCAATCCATGGACGCCCTCTCCTCGCAGGCCACGGTGGCTGGATACAAGGCGGCGCTCATGGCCGCCGACTCGCTTCCCAAGTTCCTACCCATGTTCACCACGGCCGCGGGAACCATCCGGCCGGCCAAGGCCCTGGTGCTGGGAGCAGGAGTCGCCGGCCTCCAAGCCATCGCGACGGCGCGGCGCCTGGGAGCGGTGGTGGAGGCCTTCGACGTCCGCCCGGCGGTGAAAGAGCAGGTCGAGAGCCTGGGAGCCTCGTTCCTCGAGGCCGACGAGGACGTCACCGCGGAGGGAGAGGGTGGTTACGCCGCCGAGCTCTCCGAAGACCAGCACAAGAAGGAGCTGGAGCTCATCGCCGGTGCCATCGTCGCAGCCGACATCGTCATCACCACCGCCCAGATTCCGGGCAGGGAGGCCCCCCTCCTCATCACGGAGGAGATGGTGGCCAGCATGCGCCCCGGCTCGGTCATCATCGACCTCGCCTCGGAGAGTGGTGGCAATTGCGCCGTCTCCCGCATGGGGGAGACGGTTCTCAGCCACGGCGTGCAGGTCATGGGCCCCGTGAACCTCCCGGCCACGATCCCGGTCCATGCCAGCCAGATGTACTCGAAGAACATCGTCACCCTCGTGGGAGAGCTGGTGGCCGAGGAGGGAGGCATCGCCCTGGACTTCGACAACGACGTCGTCGGGCCCGCGACAGTGACGCACGGTGGAGAGGTCGTGAACGAGCGCGTCAAATCCGCACTGGAGGCATGATGGGCGAGTTGATGATCGGGTTGTACGTCTTCGTTCTGGCCACGCTGGCCGGCCGCGAAGTCATCACCAAGGTGCCTCCCACCCTCCACACCCCTCTCATGTCGGGGGCCAACGCCATCTCGGGCATCGCCATCGTCGGGGCCATCGTGGTGGCGGCGCGAGCCGACGGCACGCTTCAGACGGCTCTGGGCATCGCCGCCATCGCCATGGCCACCATCAACGTGGTGGGCGGCTTCATGGTGACCGACCGCATGCTCAGCATGTTCCGGAAGAGGTAGGCCGATGGAGACCTTCATCGAGCTCGTCTACCTGCTCTCGGCGGTTCTCTTCGTCGTCGGTCTGAAGCGACTCCAGTCGCCGGCCACCGCACGCGGAGGCAATGCCCTCGCGTCGCTGGCCATGCTCCTGGCCATCGTCGCCACCGTCGTCGACACCGAGATCCTCACGTGGACGGGCATCCTCGTCGGCGTCGCCATCGGGGGCGTGGTGGGTGGCTTCGCAGCCCGCAGGGTGGAGATGACGGACATGCCCCAGCTCGTGGGCATCTTCAACGGCTTCGGCGGCGGCGCATCGGCCCTCGTGGCCATCGCCGAGTTCACCGCGAACCCGGCCATCGGTGTGGGCACCACCGGCGTGACCATCATGATCGGGACGCTCATCGGTGCGGTGACGTTCACCGGGTCGTTCGTCGCCTTCGCCAAGCTCCAGGGCCTCATGACGGGGAATCCCATCACCTTCCCCGGCCAAAACCCCTTCAACCTGGTCATCTTCCTCGGCGTCCTCTTCCTCGCCGCCGCCAGCCTCGGCGTGGGCCTGAGCGCCGACCCGATGCTCCTCTTCGGGATCTTCCTCGGCACCGCGCTGCTGCTGGGAATCCTCATCGTCATCCCCATCGGGGGCGCCGACATGCCGGTGGTGATCTCCCTCCTCAACTCCTACTCGGGCCTGGCAGCCAGCGCGGCGGGCTTCGTCATCGGCAACATGGTGCTCATCATCTCGGGCGCCCTGGTCGGTGCCTCGGGGCTCATCCTCACCCAGCTCATGTGCAAGGGGATGAACCGCTCCCTGGCCAACGTCGCCTTCGGTGGGTTCGGGGGAAGCGCGGGTGTGGACCGGGCGCAGATCGGGCAACGTCCCGTGCGGAGGGCCGATGCCGAGGCGGTGGCAGCCGAGCTCGGATACGTGAACTCGGTGGTGGTGGTGCCGGGGTACGGGCTGGCGGTTGCCCAGGCCCAGCACGAACTCAGAAAGGTGGGTGACCTCCTCGAGCAGCGGGGCGTCGACGTGAAGTACGCCATCCACCCCGTGGCGGGTCGGATGCCCGGTCACATGAACGTCCTCCTCGCCGAGGCCGACGTGAGCTATGACAAGCTCTTCGACCTGGACGAGATCAACTCCGACTTCTCCAGCACCGACGCGGTCCTCATCGTCGGAGCCAACGACGTGGTGAATCCGTCGGCTCGGGACCCCCAGTCCATCATCGCCGGGATGCCCATCCTCGATGTCGACGCCGCTCGGCGGGTCATCGTCATGAAGCGTAGTCTCTCGCCCGGGTTCGCCGGCATCGACAACGACCTGTTCTACATGGACCACACCCTCATGTTCTTCGGCGACGCCAAGGATTCCATGGCCGACCTGGTCCGCGAGGTCCGGGAGTTGGCTTGAGGGTGGGGGCATGAGCACGAGCGATCGGTTCCGCGCCCTCACCGTCGTCTGGCTCGCTCTCATGCTGGGGACGGGGACGTACGCCGCCGTGGCCTACGCGCTCCTCGCCTCCGTCGCGGTGGACTTCCAGACGCCCCTGGGCCCCGAGATCATGAACGTGGGGGGTGCCTTCGCGGTGGTGCAGATCCTCGGGGCGCTGATGCTCAGGCGACGTCTCGTAGCCGGCATCCCCCGCGACGCGCCGAGCGACGAACGCCTGCGGCGCTACTACTCGGCTTGCATCACGTCGCTGGCGCTGGTGGAGGGCGGCGGGATCCTCGTGGTCACCCTCGCCCTGGTCACGGGGAGCGCCTCGTGGGCGCTGGTGGGCGGCGGCGCCGCCGTGGTGGTCATGCTCATGGCCCGACCCGCGCCAACGGACCTGGGGCGCTAGGAAGGAGTTGGGCGTTAGGACGGCCCCGCCACCGTAGCGCCGGCGACCGTTCCGGCGGCTTCCCGAAGGAGACCCCAAAGCCGCTCGACGTCCGCGCGCGTCGTCTTGAGATTCCCGATGGAGACGCGGAGCGCCGTCCGCCCGTCCAGGGAGGTGTGCGTCATGAAGGCCTCTCCGCTGGCGTTTACGTGCTGGAGAATGGCCCCGTTGAGCTCGTCCGAGGAGGTGCCCTCCTGTCCAGGGTCGTAGCGGAAGGCCACGGCCCCCAGCTCCACGGGCGCGAGAACCGCCCAACCCGGCTCCGCGGAAATCCAGTCGGCCAGCTCGCGGGTCAGCTCCAGATGGTGTCGGATGCGGGCGATGATGCCCTGCCGGCCGAAGTACCTCAGCACGAACCAGAGCTTGAGGGACCGGAAGCGCCGGCCCAGGGAGACCCCGTAATCCATGAGGCTTCGCGCCGTCGCCGTCTCGGAGCTCGAAAGGTACTCCGGGACGATGGAGAACGCCCGCGCCAGGTCGTCGGGCCGACGACAGTAGAGAACCGAACAGTCGATGGGCGTGAAAAGCCACTTGTGGGGGTTCACCACCACCGAATCGGCTTTCTCCCACCCGGTGAAGCGCTCGGCGACTTCCGGGACGATGGCCGCGGGGCCACCGTAAGCAGCGTCCACGTGGAGCCAGGTACCGTGGTCACGCGCCACCGCGGCGATCTCGGCCACCGGATCGATGGACGCCGTGGAGGTCGTCCCCAGCGTGGCCACGACGGCCACGGGTCGCACCCCTGCGTCGAGATCCTCCCGGATGGCGAGATCCAGCGCCTGGGGATCCATCTCGAAGCGTCGGTTCGTCGGGATGGTGCGGTAGCCGTCCCGGCCGAAGCCCAACGTCATCACCGCCTTCTCCACCGACGAGTGCGCCTGCTCCGAAGCGTAGATCCGGCCTCGGGGCAGGTCGAAGAGCCCGGACTGGTGGACCTCCGGGTACGCCACCTCCCGGGCGGCGGCGAGGGCGTACAGCGTGGACGACGATGCCGTGTCGTTGATGACCCCCACGAAGGGCTCGGGGAGCCCGAGGAGCGCCCGCAGCCACCCGGTGGTCACATCTTCGAGTTCCGTGGCCGCCGGGGAACTCCGCCACACCATGGCATTCACGTTCAGCGCGGCCGTGAGCATCTCGCCCAGGATGCCCGGCCCCGAGGCGGTGATGGAGAAGTAGCCGTAGAAGGCCGGGTGATTCCAATGGTTGAGGCCGGGCACCACGATGGAACGGAAATCCGCGAGGATCTCGTCCATGCTCTCTCCGGCCTCCGGCGCCTTTGCCGGGAGGCGCTGCCGCAGGGAGCCCGGCGTCAGCGAAGGAAAGACGGGCAACTCGCGGATGGTCGACAGGTAGTCGGCGATCCAGTCCGACGTCTCCCGCCCGAGCCGCCGTAGCTCGGCGGAGGGCATGTCACCCCTCGATTCGGGAGTCAGTGTGCCCGGTCCTCGTCGTGCCAGGGTGCCTGCTTGAGGATGCTGTCCACGTCCGAGGCGATCTCCGCCAGCTGCTCCTCCGCTTCCGAACCGAAGGCGTCCGCAGGGAGTGCCGGCGTGGTGACACCGTCGCCCTCGAAGAACTGGAAGAAGAGGGCGTCGGTGTGACCGACGCTCACGTGCGTCACGGCCCGGTCCAGCGACCGGTTCAGCCGCAGGAACTCCCGGAGCATCAGCGGTGCCTCGCACTGACCCGGGGGATCACGGTACAACTCCCGGATGACCAGCTCCCGGAACACATGCAGCTCATCGATGGCTTCGCCGGCGGCGAGACCTCGTTTGGCCGCCACCGCCCCGTAGAGCTCGGAAAGCCGGTCCCAGTGGGACTGAATCTGGTTGCGGTACGCACCGACCATCTCGGGAAGCATCTCGCCGCACTGCCTCGCGAAGCGACCCACCAGAAGGTGCGCGTCGGTGCCGCCGCCGAGCTCACGAGCCTCGAGCTCGTGCATCCAGTTCTCGACCAGGACCTTCGTGCGGGCGTCGAGCCAGCGACTCAAGTCGATCCCCCCCGGGACTCGCGGCTCTTCGATTTCGGTGACCCCCGCGTCGCGGGGCCTGGATTCGTAGTCTGGTGCGGTTGCCTCTGTCGTACCGGGCATCGGGTTGGAGGTGAGGGGGAAGAGTCGATCCTGCTACAAGGTATCGAACCGACCGGCCCGAGAAAAAGGAAAGAACCAACGCATCAGGGTTTCTGGGTCGTTTCGCCGCCGTCCCACGGCTGCAGGGTCACGTAGACCGTGGTTCCGACTCCCACCTCGCTCTCCACATGGACGCTCCCGCCCCACGCTCGGACGACCCGCTGCACGATGGCCAGCCCGAGGCCCGTCCCCTTCGAGCGCGTGCTGAACTGGGGTTCGAAGATGCGCGGGAGCACGTCGGCCGGGATTCCGGCGCCGTCGTCGGCCACGGCCAGGATCACCGACTCGGGCTCCTCGTCGCCGCGGCGAGCCGTGATGACGACCCTCGTCCCGTCCTGGCCGGCGAGGCGGGCATTCTCGAGGAGGTTCACCAGGACCTCCTTGAGCTCGGTGGTCCTCGCCAGTACGGGAGGCAGGCGGGGCTCGACGTCGGCTTCGAATCGGATCCGGGCGGCCGAGCCACCATACAGCGCCATGACCTCGGCGATGACGTCACCTACGAAGACGGGTGAAAGGGGAGCCTCCTGGGCTCCCGGGGCACCGAACCGTGAGAACGACTGGGCGATCTCCGCCAGGCGGTCGATCTCGGCGAGCATGGCATCGGCGTTCTTGGTGAGGATGGCATCGAAGTCCTGGTGGTCGTCGTCCCAGGCCCGGCGGACATGTTGGATGCTGAGCTTGATGGGTGTCAGCGGGTTCTTCACCTCGTGGGCCACCTGACGCGCCATCTCGCCCCACGCCAGCACCCGTTCCGCCCGCAGCTCGTCGGTGACGTCGTCGAGGGCCACGACCACGCCTCGCCGGGTACCGAACGAGCCCAACCGCCGCGCTCGGACCCGCACCCGTCGCTCTCCGATCTGGACGTCGGTGTTGGCCTCGTCTGCCTTCCCTTCGAGGTACTCGTCCAGCCACCGCGTCAGCGCTTCTCCCAGATCGTCGTCCGACGGCAACTCCCGACCCACCGAGACCGTGGAGCCCAAGAGCTCCTCGGCCCGAGGATTCACCAGGGTCACCCGTCCACTCGGATCCAGCGCCACCATGCCTACCGCCGCCTCGTCCATGATGAGCTGGGTGCGTCGTGTGGTGCGGAGCAATTGGCGCCGGGCTCGCCGCACCCGCCCCACCATGCGGTTGAAGGCCCTGAACACGGCGCCGAATTCATCGCTACGGTGGGCGGGGAGGCGAAGCCCGAGATCGCCGGCTCCCACCCTCTCCGAGGCCAACTGGAGGGCTCGAATGGGACGGGTGAGTGCCCGGCCGGCCACCATGGCCAATGCCAGGGACAGACCGGCTCCCAGGAGCACGACGAACATGAGGATCTCGATGAGATCCGTGGTCTGGAGGGCGCTGGACCCCTCCTGCAGGGGCACCTGGGCCGCGAGAACGTCGCCGTCGGGCAGCCGTCGATACGCCGTCACGTACTCCCAGCGGCCCACCGACGTCTCCTCCAGTTCCTGCACGGACTCGTGGAGCGCCAGCCTCCGGTGGATGTCGAAGGGGGTCCACCCCTCGTAGAGCCCGAGCTCGACCAGCTCCTCCAGCGATCCCTCCCGCAGCTCGCCATCTCGATACTCCAGGAGCTCGGCTCCCACCTGGCTCGCCAGCAACTCCATCCTCCCCTCCAGAGCCCGGTACCAGTTGGCTGCGTCCTCCACCACGCGCTCGGCGATGACTTCGGCCGAACGGTGGGACGCCTGAGCCAGTGTCCGATAGGCCACCGTTCCGAAGAGCGCGTTGGCGAGTGCGAAGAAGCCGAAGAGCGCGAGCGTCACGCGTGCGCGGAACGAGATGCCGAAGCCCGAGAACTCGGGCAGACCCCGACCCGTCGCACCGGACAGAGCCCGGCCGATGGCCCAGAAGAAGAGAAGGACCAGAAGGTTCGCCACCGCCAACAGGGTCCCCCTGGCCAACGCCAGCGGCGCCCCCGGGCGTTCCACGGCGTAGTGGGCCAGATACTGGGGACCGTTCGAAAAGCGGAGCCCGAGCTCGGCCCGCCATCCGTCGGGAGTCCGGACCAGCCGGACGCCGCCCTCGGGGGCCGCCTCGTCGTCCGGGAGGGAAAGCACACTGAGGGCTTCCAACTCCGCGTCGCGAACCCCCTTGAGGAGCGTCCCCATGGCAGACCGTCCGGAGGTCTCCGGGAAGGGAGGCGCCACGGCGCCGAGCATCCGGTCGTCGGAGAGCTCGGCGGTGAGGATGTAGCGGGCGTCGTCCTGGTCGAGTTGGGCGAGTTGGACCCCTCCGGCCCTCCTCCCCTGCGCTAGCAAGTCCTGGTACGGCTGCGGTTCGGTCTCCGCCACGCCGATGCGCAACCCCTCGCCCGGCGACCCGTCGCGTTGCTCGATCTGAAGCCACACTGGATACCCGGTGTCGGCGAGACCACTCAGGCGCCACCCTTCGTAGAGGATGCTGACGTCGTCGGCGCCACTCGCGTCCAGGGAGTCGGCGAGTCGGGCGAACTCCAGGAGCCGATCCTCCAACTCCACGTCCTCCACCGCAGCGAGGGCCGCGAGCCGCTCGGCGCCCTCCGCCAGTCGGGCCTCCACTCGCTGTCCCCACGCGACGGGAATCGCCGCCGTGCTCCCCAGTACGGCCGCCGTCGTCCACCGGATGACGGACGACCTCCACCCGGCGCTCTGCTCGAGGCCGACCGCGGCGAGCCCGGCGGGTACGGCCCAGGCGGCCGTCCACACCGGGGACACGCTGCCCAGCCACGACACCTGGGCTCCCACGATGCCGGCGAACGCCACCGCCAGACCTCCCGCGACCAGGGCGAGCTGTCCCGACGTCCCGCGCCCCTGGGCCGCATGGGTCAGGGCGGTACCCGCCAGGACGGAGAGGAGGGCGCTTCCGACGAACTGATATGCGATCCACGGCCCCCTGCCCTCCGCCAGGAGCTCCGAAGGCACCGCGCCCGCTAGGCCGACAAGGACCAGGGGAAACGCCGAACCGACGAGAATGGCGACGCCGATGGCCGGCAGCCTGACCCCTACCCTGGGCGCAACGCCTACCAGCGCCCCCAGGGCGGCGCCCACGAGAGCCAGCCTGCCCACCCACGCTGCGGCCGGCGAGGCGGACGCGGCTACGGGGACGCGGGGCGCG
>CALJKZ010000410.1 GCA_937983085.1 uncultured Gemmatimonadales bacterium | reverse complement strand
CCCACCCGGCCGCCCCCCTCGACAGCCCGCAGCGAAGCGCCTCCCCCGGAGGAGCCCCCCGACCCGCCCGGCCAAAACGCACAAAGCGCTGAAGTCAGAGAGAAACCACCGCGTCCGCTTCGATCTCGATGAGCATGTCCGGGTGGATGAGCCGTCGAACCTCCACCATCGTGGTCGTCGGCGGGTGGGCACCGAAGGTCTCCTGGTGGGCCCGGCCGTACTCGTTCCACCGGTCGATGTCGGTGACGAACATGCGGGTCCGCGTCACGTGCTCCGGACCGGCACCCAGCTCGGCGAGGGCCGCGAGCATGATCTCGAAGCAGCGCTGCGCCTGAGCGTACCCGTCCCGGGGTTCATGCACCGTACCGTCGGGATTCACCGGGGCCGTGCCCGTGACGAAGATCCGGTCGCCGGCACGGAGCGCGCGGCAGTACCCCACGTGCTCTTCCCACTTGGCCCCGCTGAAGACGCGCTTGAACTCCACGGCCCCTCCTTCGTGAAAGGAAGGACGCACGATATCACCCCTGGGGGGCTACCGCTCCTCCGCCACCTCGGGCGATCGGTCCAAGCGCACCTCGACCTCGTTCCAGACGTCACGCATGTAGTCGAGATTCGTCGAATGGACCCGGACGAACTCGAGGAGGTCGTCCTCGGTGACGCCATTCGCCGTGAGGATCGCCTGGCGATCTGCGTCGGCGAGACGGGCGCTGTCGGTGTCGAAGGCGGCGATGCGCAGCTCGACGTACGTGGCGATGAACGTCTCTTCCTCGATCAACCCTTCGGGCGTCGACGGCCCGCACCCGACGACGAGCGCCGTCACGAGCATGAAGGGCCAGATCCTGGGTCGGGTGGGCGTCATGGACGATGAAGAGGGAACGGGGCGAGCCCCGGAGGGTGGAAACGCTGTCGAGCTATGGTATCCCCTTCGCCTCCGAGGGGTCCGCGTCCCAGCGAGGAACGCGATTTGCATTCGACGTATCGCGAGTACGCCGCACACACTGGTCGAACACCCGAGGGATCCATTCAATGAAGATGCGCCAGATCGTCGCCTTTCTTCTTCTCGCCATCACCGTCGGTTGCGCCGTCAATCCGGCCACCGGCCGCCGCGAGTTCATGCTCGTGAGCGAGTCCCAGGAGATCCAGATGGGTCGGCAGTCGGATCCTCAGGTGGTCGCCGCCTACGGCCTGGTGGACGATCCGGAACTCCAGGAGTACGTGTCCGACATCGGTCAGCGCATGGCACGGATCTCCGAACGCCCGGACCTTCCCTGGTCGTTCAAGGTGGTCGACGAACCGGTGGTCAACGCCTTCGCCCTTCCGGGAGGCTTCATCTACGTCACCCGCGGCATCCTCGCCCACTTCAACAACGAAGCGGAGTTGGCTGGGGTATTGGGCCACGAGATCGGCCACGTGACGGCGCGCCATTCGGCGAGCCAGATGAGCCGTCAGCAGCTCCAGCAGGTGGCCTTGGTGGGAGGCATGATCGCCTCCGAGACCTTCCGGGAGTACGGGGGCGTGGCGGCGGCGGGGCTGCAGCTCATGAACCTCTCGTACTCGCGCGACGACGAACTCCAATCCGACCGACTCGGCGTCCGCTACATGAGCCAGACGGGCTACGACGTGGACGAGCTCATCGGGGTCTTCGAGATGCTGGCGACGGTGAGTGGGAGCGCGGAGGGCGGTCGTGCTCCCGAGTGGCAGCTGACCCACCCTTATCCCGAGAATCGTGAGGACCAGATCCGCCAGGAGATCGTGGCGACGGGGGTCTCTCGCGACGGAACGGTGGCCACGGACCGCTACTTGGACATGATCGACGGCCTGGTCTGGGGTCCGAACCCACGGAACGGATACTTCGAGGGAAGCCGGTTTCTCCATCCCGACCTGGCGTTCGAACTGACGTTCCCCGCCGGGTGGCAGACCATCAACCAGACCCAGATGGTGGCGGGCGTGTCGCCCCAGGAGAACGCCGTCGTGATGCTGGAGATCGCCCAGGATGCGACGTCGGCCGATGCGGCCATGGACGCCTTCCTCGGCTCCGAAGGGATCCGCGGGGGTGCCCGGTCCAGCGGCACGGCTTCCGGCGGAATCGCCCTGGTACGGGCACCCTTCGAGGTGGCCACGGAGAACGGGCAGCTGCGCGGTGAGGTCGCCTTCCTCGAGTACGGCGGCAACGTCTATCGCATCCTCGGATACGCGTCGGCCGCGGATTGGGCGCAGTTCACCTCGGCGGTGCGGTCCACCATCACGAGCTTCGGCGCCGTCACCGACTCGAGGGTCCTCAACGTTCAGCCTCAGAGGCTGGATATCGTGACCATCAACCAGCCCATGTCGTTGACCAGCTACGTCCAGCAGAATCCCCAGCCGGTGGACGTGGAGGTCCTGGCCCGACTGAACCGGACCCAGCCGGGCGCGGTCCTCAGCGGCGGCACGAGGCTGAAGGTCGTGGTGGGAGAGCGTGCCGGAGGGTAGGACGCTACTCGGGGGTGAGCCGGTTCCGATGGCGCTGCGGGTGGCCCGGATCTTGACCTATATATGGGCAGGACCACGCGTCCGCTGTCACAATGACAGAGGACGGACACACCGGATCGAATCGAACCGCCAAATATGCTCAGCGCCGACAAACTGACCGTCAAAGCGGCGGAGGCCCTCCAGAAGGCGGCCTCCGATGCCCGCTCTCGTGGCAACCCCGAGATCCACGGGGTCCACCTGCTCGACGCCCTCCTGAACCAGGAGGAGGGCATCGTCGTGCCCATCCTCCAGAAGCTGGAGGTACCCGTCGATCTGGTCCGCTCCCGCGTGAGGGAGGCGCTGGACCGGATCGCTCGAGTGGAGGGCGGCGCCGAGGCCAACCTCTCACGAGACCTGCGGAAGGCGCTGGACGGTGCGCAGGACGTGGCCAAGGAGCTCGGCGACGACTTCGTCTCCACCGAGCACCTTCTCATGGGGCTCACGGGGGAGAAGAACGACGCGGGCCGGATCCTGCGCGACGCCGGGGCGACCCTGTCCGAGGTCCGATTCGCCACGGAGGCCCTTCGTGGGTCCCACCGGGTGACGGACCAGACACCGGAAGACAGCTACCGGGCCCTGGAGCGCTACTCTCGCGACCTGACGGATCTGGCGCGCAGAGGGAAGCTCGACCCGGTCATCGGTCGCGACGAGGAGATCCGCCGCGTCATCAAGGTCCTGGCCCGGCGAACGAAGAACAATCCGGTCCTCATCGGAGAGCCGGGCGTGGGCAAGACGGCCATCGTCGAAGGCCTGGCCCAGCGCATGGTCGAGGGAGACATCCCCACGTCGCTGGCCGACAAGAAGCTCCTCCAGCTCGACATCAGCGCCATGCTCGCCGGTGCCAAGTACCGCGGCGAGTTCGAGGAGCGCATGAAGGCGGTGCTCAAGGAGATCACCGAAGCCGACGGTCGTTACGTCATCTTCATCGACGAGATGCACACCATCGTGGGCGCCGGGGCCGCCGAGGGCGCGGTGGACGCGGGCAACATGCTCAAGCCCGCTCTGGCCCGCGGTGAACTGCGCACGGTGGGCGCCACGACCCTCGACGAGTACCGGAAGCACATCGAGAAGGACCCGGCGCTGGAGCGCCGCTTCCAGCCGGTCTACGTGGCGCCTCCCTCGGTGGAGGACGCGGTGGCGATCCTCCGTGGCCTCAAGGAGCGGTACGAGGTGCACCACGGGGTCCGCATCACCGACGACGCCGTCATCGCTGCGGCCAAGCTTTCCGACCGCTACATCGGCGGCCGTTTCCTACCCGACAAGGCCATCGACCTCATCGACGAGGCCGCGAGCCGCCTGCGCATCGAGATCGATTCGCTGCCTCAGGAGATCGACGAGGTGGAGCGCCGCATCGTGCAGCTCGAGATCGAGCGCCAGGCGCTGGCCAAGGAGACGGACCGCTCCGCCGAAGAACGCCGAAACGCCATCGAGGCCGAGTTGGCCGAGCTCCGCGAGGAGAGCCAGGGGATGAAGGCCCGCTGGCAGGCCGAGAAGGACATCATCGAGAAGATCCAGACCCTCCGCACGAAGGTGGAGGAGCTTCGCGTCGAAGCGGACCGGGCTACCCGTACCGGGGAGCTGAACCGCGCCGCCGAGATCAACTACGGCGAAGTCCCCAAGGCCGAAGAGGAGATCGAGGCCCTCGCCGCCCGCCTGGAGGAACTGCACAAGGACAAGAAGTTCCTGAAGGAGGAGGTGGAGGCCGACGACATCGCCGCCGTGGTAGGGGAGTGGACGGGCATCCCGGTGAGCCGGCTGCTCGAGTCGGAGCGCCAGCGCCTCACCCACCTCGAAGACCACCTGGGCCAGCGGGTCATCGGCCCGGACGAGGCAATCATGGCCGTGTCCAACGCCGTCCCCGTACACCGGGCGG
>CALJKZ010000409.1 GCA_937983085.1 uncultured Gemmatimonadales bacterium | reverse complement strand
CAAGCTGAATGTCGAGGGTTCGAGCCCCTTCACCCGCTCCACATAACCCGCGTGCACGGCGCTAGTTACGCGCGCGGGTAGGACGGCGGGGCGGCGGCCGTCGGCCGTAGTGCCAAGTTGGCGCCAGAATCGGCGCGGGCCATCCAGGGCGCACGAATACCTGTGGGTCCCGAAAACCCCGTCGCACCGTCCGGCGGCGTTTCTGGCAGACCTCCGGTAGGTGAGATGGAGGCCACCGAGGACGCCATCACGGCGATCGGCTCTAAGCCCCCGGGAAGCCGTACTGGGGGACCTTCGCTATCATCTCCTCAATGCTGGCGCCTTCCCCGTCGGGCCCCGCGACGCCCGGGGCGATCCTCCCTGCGTGGCTTTCATCGGCGCCGGAAGGCAAGGACATGCCGCGGACTCGACGGCCGACCCGGCATGGGCGCGGCCAGACGCATCCCACCCGGAGGCGCGAGCATGCTCGGCAAGACTGACATCCGCTCGTCAGACTACGAGATGATGGCCGCCTTCGGTCGCGACCACGCTACTGCGATGGTGTCCGTCGTCTTCTGCGACATGGTCGCCTCGACCGAGGCTCTGGAGTCTGTCGGCGAGAAGAAGTTCTTAGCCGCAGTGTCCGGCTACTTCTCCAGGACGATCTCCGTCATCGAAGAGGACCCAGCGGGCCGTGTCGTGAAGCATCTCGGCGATGGATTCCTCGCTGTGTTCAACTCCCCCAAGTCTGCGATCGAACGATGTCTCGCTGTCCACGATGCTCCGTTGGGTGGATCACCGAGGCTAAGGATCGGCATCGATGTCGGAGACGTTAGCGTCCTTGAGACCCACGGCGGGCAAGACGTGTTCGGAAAACACGTCAACCGCGCCTCTCGGATACAAGCTGCTGCATCGCCTGGCACTAGCTTCACGAGCTTCACCGCCTATGACCTCTCGGTCGGGTGGCTGAGGGACAGTGTGCGGTGGGTGAAGCATCCGGGCGTGCGACTCAAGGGATTCTCGGATCCCCTCGATCTCTACGAGGCGAAGAAACGCGGTGAGGAGCCAACCTTCACCGACTCCCCCGAGATTCGCTCTTTAACGGCTGCCTTGCGAGAGAGCGGCTCCAAGGAGCCGGGAAAGCGGCGGCTGCTCTGGGTAGACGACTATCCCGAAAACAACTGCTGGATCTTCGATAGGTTATCTCGCTTAGGATTTTCCATAGTAGCTGCCGAGAGCACCACAATCGCACTTCGGCTGATTGCTCGAATGGAGTTCCTCGCTGTTCTTTCCGACATGGGCCGCCAGAATGAGCCAAGAGCTGGCTTAAGCCTTCTGAAGAAGATGCGTTCGCTCGGGTATGATTTGCCCGTTCTTTTCTTCACGTCCCCCGATGCCGCAGTCCTACATAGGCCTGATGCGCTGCAGGCTGGCGCCGAGTTGATCACCGCTGGCACGGCGACTCTATTGGAGGGAATAGCTACGGTCGTTCGTGAGGCGAACCGGTAGTCCTGATCGTGTCCGTCCAGGTCAGCAGTTCAACTGCCCGTTCTGGGGTTGCGACACGCTCGCCAACGGGGCGTTGCTCACGGACGCGCTGGAGTACTTCGTGGGGTTGTTGCGGCTCTTGTCCGGCTAGGGACGAGATAAAGAAGGGCGGGGCGGAGTGCCAAGAGCCGCGTCATTCTCTGCTGGCCACGGCTGCCCCGATCGGACACACCAACCGCAGGATATCCCTCGCTCTGCCGATCACTTCATGGGCTACGGTTAGGGTTGGATGGTCCCCCTTATGCGCGACTTGGTTTCTCGGCTCCGCAATTCCTCGAACAGCATTCGTCGAAACCGGAATACCGAACTTTCGCGCAAGTTGAGCGAGGCGGTCGATCCCTCGCGTGCTCGTAAGAACATGATCCACGAGTACTCCCTCGCCGATTGTCATCAGCTTTTGACGCATGGCGTCGCGAATGCCAATTTCCGCAGCCGCGCAAGCATCAAGGATACTCTTGCGCACATCCATGTCTGCAGCTGCACAGGAGGCGGCGTTAAGCAAGAGGTGTGCAAGGGGTATCTCTATTCCTCGCGACGCCTGATCCAGTGAGAAGCTCCAGTCACTCGGACTAATCGGGTTTGGAGAATAGCTCGTTGCCGCAACGTATCCGCTCGTTCGGGCCGGCAGCGGCTTTCCCGATTCGGATTGGACATACCAAAGGAAAACGCGACTTCCTTTCACTTGCATCACAGGTCTACGCGTGCAAGTGCATTCCTGACCACTCAATGCCTGAACCCACTGAAGGAGGTTATCTCGCCATGCTTCAGCTGCCTCCGCGATTGCTTGCCCAGATTCCACAATCTC
>CALJKZ010000408.1 GCA_937983085.1 uncultured Gemmatimonadales bacterium | reverse complement strand
GGCTCATGGAGCTTCAGCCGGTTCTTCGCCGCCCTACGTGCTGCCGTCGCGTAGCCTCCGTTCACGAACGCGGACTCCGTGATGGCTACCTCGTGGTCACGGCAGAGCGTGGCGTAGACGTCGGAGGCGAGGGCGTCGGGGTTGGACTCGAAGAGGTCGGTCGCGTGGTGGGTGAGTTGCTGCCGGGTGAGGGGGGTCATGACGGGGCCTCCGCGCGCTCGAAGCTCACGACCCACACCCAGGGGTTCGACTCCCAGGCGTAGCCGCGTGACCGATTGATCCTGTTCCAGAGGTCGCGGAAGCGCTGTCTGCCGTAGCCGTCGTAGACGGTGAAGCATTCCTCCACGCCCTCCGCGAGCGCGTCCTCTTCGCTGATGTCCTGCACCCGCTCCACCCTCACATCTGTGACGCGGAGCCAAAGGCGGGAGAGGGCCTTCGGCATGAAAATGGAGGGGCGCCACTTGGGCGGGCCGGACCCGTCCGGATAGTCGGCCCGGTAGAACACGCGCCGGGTTGCCTCAGCAGTGGCGTCGCTGGTCGGTCGGATCAGGCTGTACGTATCCCCCCCTATCAGCGTCTCGTCGGCAACCTGGTACCCGACCTGAAACGTCTCCCGCACGTAGAGCAGATCCCCGGGCTGGCCGTAGGGCGAACGCCGGGTGGGGCCCGTGTCCGGCCACCAGATGGTGCGATGGTCGCCGACGTCGCCTCTCTGGCTACCTGCGACGTACTCGATCGGCTCTGGGCCGATGACGACACCGGTGGGTCGCACCACGCGCCGCGTCTGGGTCTTTTTCCCGTCCAGGATGGCCCTCACCATGGGGCCTGAGAACAGGATGCCTCGCTGTCTCATAGATGCCTCCATGTCTCACCGTCCCAGATGTCCTGGACCGTGGTCGGGTTTACGCACGCGAGGTGCGCAACCTCGGTGGCACTGAGCCCGGCGCCCCGGAGTCGCTTGATCGTCTTCACCGCCTTGCGGTCCAGCTTTGACGACCCACACGCCTCACCCCGGGCTGTACGCCCGTGCCGTGCGCGGTCGGCGATGTTCTCTGCGGCGCTCGCCCACCGGAGGTTCTCAACGCGGTTGTCCGCAGGGTCTCCATTTCCGTGAGCGGCTTGCTTTCCCGGCGGGCACGGACCGACGAACGCTTCGAGTACCAGGCGATGCACGGCGAGCGTGCGCTTTCCCCCGTCATGGGTTCGTAGCGAGAGGTACTGGTATCCCTTGTTCTGCGTGTAGGGGCTGAGGGTCTTCCCGAAATCTTTGGCGCGGTAGCGATTCAGAGAGCGGACTCGCCCGTCCCTCGATACCTCGTATCGCCCCTCGAAGCCCACCACGGGGCGCCACATCTCACCCGTGAACAGGATGGGCAGTTGTCGTGCTTCGGCTGCGACCGTCATCGCTCCATCCCCCGCTTCCTCCGCTCGGCCTGGCGAACCCTCCGCCACTCCGTCTTCGGCTCAGGGTCGACCGGGCGTGACTTGCACTCGTCGCAGAGCTGGCTCGGGGCGCCCGACGCCACACTCGGGATCGTGGGGCGCCGGCAGATGAGGCAGGGGGGGCGGTAGGGGCGCATGGTGACGCTCATCGAAGACCTCTCAACGCCGAGAGGTGACGCATCCGGGCGTACTGGATCTCATCCGCGACTTCTCGGGCCCGACGGACCTGCCGGGCCAGTTCACGCCCCCGGGCGAAGTCCACCGCTTCGTCCGCTGGCTCACCGCCTCCGTGCTCGCGGAAGTGCTCAACTGCGCAGCGCCGATGGAACGGCAGCTTGCAGTCCGTGCACCGGTACGTGGCGATCCGCGGAGAGTGGATCTCGCCGCGACAGCGAGCGCAGAGAGGGCTCTGGCTACGCTCAGCCCTGACGAGGTCCTCGGCCAGGAGGGCCGCGGCGTTCATGGCCGCCCCCCTGTCACGTTTTCTGCTACAGATTCAACCCGACAGGGCGGGGGAGGTGGTCGGGCGAAGATGCCCGGATCCCCACGTGTGCGGCCCGATTCGATCAGGGTGGTGCGATCGGACGCCTGTCCTACATAGCTGTTAACCAGGAGGTTGGAGGTTCGAGCCCTCCCGCCCCAGTGATAATCCCTGTAATGATTTACGCGGTTTTCGGCGTCAATGCCTGTCACGCTTTCTGCTACGACTTCGCCCTGATTCTGAGCTTCCGGGGCTCCTCGGCGACCGCCAGCAGCGTCTCCTCGTCGGCCTGTCGGTAGATGTCCAGCGTCCGCACGGAGAGCCATCCCCCCTGCGCTGCGACGTCCGCCTCCGGCAGGTGCTTCCTCTCGTCCACCCACTTCCGCCTGAAGCCGTGGAAGCCCGTCCTGCGAGCCTTCGGCACCTTGGCCAGCTCCCAGGCCTGGTTGAGCAGCGACCGCGCATAGTGCCGCGACCACGGCCCCGACGACCGCTCGGCCGGAAAGAGCCAGACGTCGCCGACGCGGTCGCCCTGAGCGGCGACGAGTGCCTCCCTGGCAGCCGCGGGGATCGTGGTCCAGCGCTCCAGGCCCACTTTGTCGGACTCGGCGCGCTTCAGGAGTCGTCCGTGGGGCCTCGTCTCCGTCCGCTCCGGGTCGAAGTCCGACACCCTGACCTCGCATGTCGCCGTGACGCGCCAGCCCAGCGACTCGATGATCGCCATAAAGGGCCCGAAGAGGGGGTGGACCCGGGCTGCCACATCCTGAAGAGCCAGGTAGTCCTCCCAGTACGCTCGTGGACGGCTCGGGTTGATCTCCCGGGGTAGCTCGTAGCCGTCCATCGGATTGCGCTCCAGTAGCCAGCCGGAAGCCATCGAAGCCGCCCAGTTGAACACGGCTCGCAGGAAGGCGAGGTCCTCGCGGATCGTCTTCGCTCCCGCGGCCCGCAGGTCGCGGTCCGGGATACTGAGGCGACCCGCCGCCCGGTCCCGCTCGAAGGCTTTCAGTGTCGTACCGGTGAGATGCATCGGATCGAACTCGGCGCCCAGCACGTGAAGCCAGAGGTCGATGCGCCGCTCGTCTTCCTTCGGGCGCTTCTTCTGGGGCGTCACCTCGTCGCGGTACAGCTCGAGGAGCTGGCCCAGCCGAAGGGTTCGACTTCGGCCCCTGGATGCGAGGAGCGCCGCAGACTTTCGCTTCGCGGCGATGATCGCCTCGGCCCTGTCGGAATGCTCTAGGCTCTGCCATCGGTCACCCCACCGGAGATAGAGAATCGGAGAGTCGCGACGGCGCATGACCGTCACCGTGTACCCGTACCCGCCCACGCTCGCGACCTTCTTCCAGCTCATCCGTCCTCCGGTGTTCGTGAAGCTGAAGGACCGGTAAGGTCGCGTCGGCGGGTTCGCAACCGGCCTTCCTGGGAAGGTCCACCAGCCGGATCCGCGGCGCGTTCTTACGTCCAGCGTTGGGGATCTCGCCATCCCGGATCATCCGACCGAGGTGCCCAGGCGAGTAGCCGGACAGCTTCGCCGCCTCCTGGAGGTTGACGGACTCTGACCGGTAGGACCGGAGCGTGCGTTCGAGGTCGTCGCTGACGCTCTCCAGGAGCGCGGCCTGCGGCTCGGCACCTCGACGACGCATCATCTCGGCCTCATGGCGCCAGGATGCGATGAGATCGGAGAGCGTCACGCCGCCACCATCCCCTCGAGCGCCGGCCACGCCACCTTCCCCAGCGT
Organism: uncultured Gemmatimonadales bacterium; assembly: GCA_937983085.1. Classification (GTDB taxonomy): domain Bacteria; phylum Gemmatimonadota; class Gemmatimonadetes; order Longimicrobiales; family Gaopeijiaceae; genus UBA2589. The sequence goes on along the minus strand of CALJKZ010000408.1, from coordinate 3,985 downwards.
CGACGTGTGGCTCTTCGGGAGGTCGATCTTGCAGGGCAGGTCGTAGTGCTGCGCGGCGGCCTGGAGGAGAAACAGGGCGTCCGCCTCGTTGTCGTCGTGACCAGTGTAGCCGAGCCTGCGGATCGCCTCGGCCAGCACGGCGCCCTTCTTCGCGTTGCCCCTACCCGTGGCCACCTTCTTCAGCGTGGCCGGCGCGATGTCGACGACGGGCACGCCCATGCAGTACGCCAGGTACTTCACGACACCACCCAACTCGCCAGCCGCCACGGCGTTCGTGGCCGAGTGATAGGCGTAGCCCTCGCAGACGAGGAGATCGGCGCCAATCAGGATCTTCTGCACCCTCTGTCGGAACCAGTGGATCCGGCCCCAGCTCCTGCCGACCTTCGAAGGCGGCGCGAGCACGTAGGGCCGGGAGGGGGCCGCCGAGTCGGCGACCCCCGTACGGGTCAGAGAGAGGTCAAGGCAGAGCACTCGCATCGGGCCTACGCCGCTTCCTTGTCGGGGAACGGCTCGGGATCGGGGTCGGGCTCGGGTTCGTCCGATGCTTCCGCAGGTCGGTCGAGCACGGAGAGGTCGAGCGAGTACTGATGACGCACGTCGGCTCCTTGGCCCACCGCCTTCGCGAGATGATTCCAGTCGCGGTAGGTGTCGGTCCCGAACAGCGCGAGCTCGTCGAAGAAGCCCTCGAAGTCATGGCCCCGCACCTTGCCTTCCACGTCGCCGTGGCGAAGCTCATGGTACACGAGGGCGACGCGCTGCATCGGCGTCATCGCTTGCCACACCGGCCAGTTCAGCAGCACGATGAAGTCGCATCCGGCGTAGCTCTTCAGTAGACCCGCGGGGCGCTTCATCTGCCCGTAGACGGTCCTGCCCTTCGACTCCCACGTCTCCTTGTGCCGGAAGAGGTAGTGGATGTCGAAGATCCGAAGGTGCGACAGTCGCACGATGTCCTCAGTCAGCGCCTGCCCGATCTCGGCGGCGACCGATGCCTTGACGTATTCGATCGGGTCGCCATCACCGTCGGTCGGCCACGGCTCGGTGTTGGGATCGACGCGCTCCGCCACCTCGCAAAGGCGTTCGCACACCTTCAGCGGGTCCTCCAAACGGAAGCCCTCGCCGTCTGGGCCACTGAGCTCCACCGACGTTCCTGGCTTCTGGAGATCGGCCATCGCGTCCTGCACTGCGGTTGTCACGTCCTACGCTCCTCGCCCGTTGATGGGCGGTTGATGGACATCCCGTCGCTCTGACGGAAAGGGGATCACTTCGTCACGGGTGTAGCCTGCAACGGTTGGCGGCTCGTCTTCGCTGGGCTCGATCAGGGAGATCGCGAACACCGAGGCGATGAACGACGCGACCACGGTGAGCAGCGCGCCGACCAGGACGCTGAAGGGGTCGAGCGTCACGAGCCCACCCCCTGCGACAGCATCCAGAGCGCGAACCCTGCCGCTCCGGTGACTACGGTCCAGGCCGCCCACTCCTGCCAAGGCGACTCGACCTCGGTGAGCACCAGCACCACGGCGGCGGCCATGACCAGGAGGGGGAGGAGCCACATCACGGCGCCACCTCCCGCTCAGCACGCCCAGCGATCAGGCCCAGCGCGAACCAGTCGAGCGAGCCGTTGTTCTGGACGGTGCGCCACTCGTTCGTCGGGCCGTGGAAGTATTCGACTTCGACCGCAGAGCCCGGGTGACCATTCGTGGCCTTGATCCGGTAGCGGATGCGATGGCCCGGTGCCTCGATCTCGCGCCACCCTGGAGCGGTCATGGCGACACCTCAGCGTCCCGCATCGCTTCCATCCGCTTCGCCCGAACCACCCGGAACGTCTCCTGCGCGAGTTCCGTGGCCCACGCGGTACGCTCGGCCTGGTCAAGTACGACGCCGCAGGCTTCGACGAGCACGCGGTTGTCGTCGCGGATCTGCACGGCCTCACCGATGCCTCTCGTCACCCCGACGTGGTAGCCCACGAAGCCCGCGACGGAGGCAATCAGGAGGGCGCAGACGGTGATGATGGCGTAGAGGTAGCGGTCAAGCATGGCGCGCCCCCGCTTCGGCCTTCAGCTCCCGCACGACCCCCTGGACCTTCTTCAGCACCCGGAGCAGCCGAAGCTGGTCGTCGATGTTCTGCGAGCCCCGGTGGTATGCCGTTGGATCGACGAACGGACCGACAGCGTGGATGCGGTCGGCGTACTCGATCATCTCGGTGATGGGTTCGTCGTCGAGGAGTCCGGCGAGCATGGACAGCCGCTGCATCGCTGCGGCGTACTGTCTCGGGTCGAAGTCAGGCATGGGGCACCTTCCGTGTCTCCCGGCGAGGAGGAACCAGCTCCTCGGCTAGGCCCGGGGTGGACGTCATGGTCGCGGGCAGTCGGTTCCGGCGCCTCGGCTCTGTCTTCCGGCCTAGCACGGCGCTCTGGCCTGCCCTCTCGGGGTGGCATACGGGGAGACGGGCGAGACCTTGGGCTGAGATCGCGGCACGCATGGGGCGCACTCGACCGTTTCCCACGTCACGCTCCTCCGCCGCTACGCTCGCAGCGTGGTGGGACCCGTCATGGATGGGTGCGATGGTGTCGATCATGGCTCGACCCGGAATCGGCGGTAAGCCTCGCGTTCATAGCCCCGGACTTTTGCCCACCTGTCGAGCGCACGCTGGGCCATCTCGATGTCCTCGTCCGGGGCGCCGTTGGCGATCATCCGCTCCAACACGGCGACGGTCCGGCGGATCTCCCAGCGCACCCATAGCTGGAGCACACCCGTGACGATCCAGGCCAGAGTGAGGAAGGCCAGGAGTCCGACGATGGGGATAGCCAGGAACCAACCGATATGAGGGCGGTGGGGTTCACAGGCTCAACCCTCCCTGCCCGACCCGCGTCCCGTCGGCGCCGACGTGGATGACCTCGCCGGTGTCCGCGTCGATCAGCTCGTGGGCACCGAAGTAGCGGCGTACGAGATGCACGGCGACATCGAAGCTCGACGCGGCGATCCACCACGCCTTGCTCGACGCCCACCACTGGCGGTCGCGGTAGGGGATCATCGCCTTGAGCTCGGCGACGAAGCCCTCGTTGTACGGCGAGGTCAGCATGTAGCCGTCGCGGTCGTCGGGGCCAGGGATCGGCTCGAAGCGAGGGGTGTTCATCGCGTCGCGCCCAGCTTCCGGCCCGTCGCGCCCTGCACATCCCGCTGAAGCCCCGGAATCGGCTCGCCCCGGTAGCCCGAGTGCCGCACGATCCGGTCGATGCACCAGCCGGGTCGGGGGCCATGCGTCGTGGCTCTCAGGTCGCGCAGCTGACCCCTCGGGCAGGTCGCGGCACCGGTGTAGCCCGCCAGGTCGTAGGAGTCGACGGCGGCCTGGGGCCAGGTCTCACGGTCGACGGGGATGCGGCAGACCTCGATGGTTCTGCGGCAATCGGGGCAGAGCTGAGGCTTGTCAGCCATCGATGCCCACCTCCACGAGATCCCGAGACCGGGCCTCGCCGTCCTCGACTACGATCTCGCCTGGGCCCTCGATCCCGACGCGGCAGGCCCATATCTGGAACCCCCGCTCCTTCGCCTCGGTGGCGAGCGCCTCCATGGCCTCGAGGTCGAGGTCGTTGGCTTCGTCGACGAGCACCACCTTGAGCTCCGGATCCGCCGCGATGGCGATGTCCAGGGCCATGCGGATCCGCTCGCCTCCGGACGCGACGGCCAGAGGACGGCCGTTCAGGAGCGGCTCGGCGCTCTCCTGGTCGAAGGTCAGGCCGTCGACGGGAATGCCGGACTCGGCGATGAGGCGCTCCTCTTCGGCCTTCGCCTCCTTCATGCGGGCGGTGATGGCCTCCACCTCGGCCGTCGCGCCTTCCAGCGAGGCCTGTGCCCGCTCGTACTCCTTCCAGGGCTCCAGCGACTCGTTGACGGCGTCGGCGTCGGAGATCCGGGCCTGGACGGCTTCGATGTCGGTCTCGACGGAGGGTGAGGCGTGGTAGGCCTCCTCTAGGTCCGACTGCTGCTC
>CALJKZ010000407.1 GCA_937983085.1 uncultured Gemmatimonadales bacterium | reverse complement strand
CGGGCTTGGACGGCTTCGATCTCGGCGGCGACGCTCTTCTCCGAGTGGGACGCCTCCTCCATCTCTGCTTGCTGTCTGGCGAGACCTTCGCCGGCGACCTCCAGCTGGCGGAGCTTGGCCTCCGCATCCTCCAGCTGGGCCCTGAGGCGCTCGATCTCGGCCGCGGCAGACCGCTGCGCCAGTGAGTTGGCCCGGATCTCGTCCTGCTTTCGCGTGAGGGCCAGCCGTTGGTCCTGCTGCCTTCGCTGTTCCGCCTGCAACTTCCGGAGCTCCAGCATCGCCGCGGACACATCGACCCGCTCGGGCCGCACGCCCTCCGGCTTCGGCACCGCCTTGCATCGACGCTGTTCAGCGATGTGGGGCGTCCGCTCGTTGTAGAGGCGCTGATAGCGCTCCCGGGCCGCGTCGATCTTGGCCTCGAGGTCAGGGTCGGACGACAGCCCCAGCAGGATCTCCGTGAGGCGCTCGGGCTTCAGGTCGAAGATCGAGAGGACGTCGAAGGTGTGGTTGCGACCGAGCCACTCGTTGATGCGGCCCTGGCCGTGCTTGCCTCCGTCCGGCCCGACGACGGTCAGGTAGCCCTTCGGGTTCGACTCGGTGAAGCGACGCTGGATCGTGAAGCCGTTGGAGAGCTCCAGGCGCAGCGATCCGGTCCCGTCCTCGGACTCGTCGTTGATCGCTTCGGGTAGCACTTCTCCGGCGCCGCCGAGGCCTTCGCGGATGACACGGAGCAAGGACGACTTCCCGGCTCCATTCTTGCCAGTTACGCGGACCAGCTGGCCCTCGGGGTCGAGCTCGACCTGGGCGAAGCGAAGACGGTGGAGGCTCTCGGCCTGGACGCGGACGAGGTGGATGCCGTTGGTCTCGGACACGGGTCAGTCTTCCCCGTCCAGCATGTCGCCTTGGCCACCCTCCGCCTCCAGCAGCGCCTTCGACAGCGCCTTCTTCACCTCGGTCACGTCGGCCTTGGTGGTCGTCTGGAGCGCGGCCTGGACCTGCTCCTCGAGGTCCATGGTCATGACATCGGCGGCCCGGGCCTTCTCCATGAGCTCGCCGAGGGAGTCGAGAAGTTCGTCGGACGCGAGCTCGCCGGTCTCGACCTCCGCCTCGACCACCTTCGCGTTCTGCACGACCTCCTGGAGCGCGCTGCCGAGATCGTCGGCTTGGGCCGAGGGGCCGGGGTGCATGCCGGCGTCCTCGACCTCGTCGGCCGTGTGCATGCCCATGGACAGCTCGGGGGCGTAGATCCGGGTCCAGAACGTGGCGGCCCGGTAGCAGAGCATCAGCTCGGGCAGCGTCTTCCACTTCGAGCCGTTCTTCGTGGCCCAGCCCTCGGCGCTGGCCATCTCCATCGTCACGAGCGGGCCGACGCACTCCTCGCCCGTCTCGCGGTCCTTCGCCACCGCCCGGCAGCCCCAGTCCTTGTCGCCGGGGTCGCCCTGGAAGTCGTAGCGGATCGGCGTGAACCGACCGCAGGCGTTGACCGTGGCGATGAGGAACTGGCTGCGCCACGACGGGCGGCCGTGGATGATGTCGAGGTTCTGCATCACCATGAACACGCTCGCGCCGACGCGGCTGGCGAGCTCCATGGCGATGAGCGTGTTGGGCAGGTTGCCCTGGTAGTCCTTGGGTACCAGCGAGGACGAGGACAGCGCCTTGGCCATCCGCTGGGCGGCCTCGAAGTTGCCCTGGGAGCTGAAGGCGGCGATGGAGCGGTCGGGGTCCTTTGCGTCGCGCACGGCGACGGCGGTGGAGGCCACGCCGTTGGTCGGGTTCTCGGAGACTTCGGTGTGCTGGGTCATGCTGCGGCTTCCTGCTCCACATGGAGCTGTTCTTCGAGTTGTCGGGTTTGGGCGTCCATCGTCGACCACTGCCAGTCGTCCAGCGTCAGGTCGTGAGGGCGCACGTCGTAGGCGGGGTACTCGCCGGTCTCGCGGCACTGCCGATACAGCGCACGGACGTGGCGGATCGTGTGGAAGGCTGGCTCGCCTGGGTCGGGCAGCGCGCCGATGGACGCCTCGGTGATCCGGTGGATCATCATGGCGAACGGCGCCTCCTTCTCGACGGCGAGGATGGCGTAGTGGGCGGCGGGCAGCCCGAGCGCCTTGGCGGCCGACAGATAGAGCGCGGCCTGCCGGTAGTAGCCGAACTTGAAGGCGTCCCTGGCGAAGCCCGTCTTGCTGGCGTCGCGGGCGCCCTTCAGGTCCATGATCGTGCCGCCGGTCAGGCTCGGGCTGTAGAAGTCCCAGCGGCCCTTGCAGCGGACGTACTGTCCCGGCGCGACCTCCTCGTCCCACACGACGCTGACCTCCTTCTCGCCGTCGTCGACGAGGAAGAAGCCGCTGGCCACGGGGTGGGCGAGGATCGCGTCCCGGGCGGACGTCACCATCCGGTACTCGGACTCCGTCATCGTCACCACGTCGGGGTCGATGCCGGGGTCCTTGCCGGCGCGGTTGGCCGCGTCCAGGTGCGTCGTGCAGAGCCACGCGCCGCCCTTGGTCGGCCAGTTGCCGGGCTTGGAGCACTGCGCGCCTTTCTGGGTCGTGGCGCTGCACTGCTCCGCGGTCCGGTACTCGGCCTCGAAGACGTGGGGCTCGAGCACCGCGGCATGTAGCGACCGGCCTTCCTTCCTGGCCCTCGTCGGGTCGTCGTCGCCGTCCAGGTAGACCTTCAGGTGCGCGGGCGTCGACGGCGGGACCAGGTGGCTGAGCTGGCTGTTGGACGCCGCGTCCCAGCGGATGTAGTCGCTGAACGGCACGTCCCGGTACACGCCCGGCTCCGGGCACTCGATGCGCTCAGACATCAGCCACCCCCTCCAGTATCCTGCCGATCTTCCGCCACGCTGCCGTGTTGAGCTGCCGGAAGTTCTTCCGTGCCGCGATCAGGTTTTCCGACGCTCGGCGGTGCTCATCGTTGGTGCCCGCGTGCAGAGCCTCGCCGTGCGCCCGAGAGGCTTCCTCGAGTCGGTCCGCTGCGCCCTGGAGGCAGGCGCGAAGCTCCTCGACGGCCTCGCGGGTGCCGCCGTTGAGGCTCGGCATCCTGTCGATGTGGCGCGCCCGTGTTAGCTTGCTCTCAGCCTCCGGGCCGGTCCCGTCGTCACTCCCATGGCGCGGGGCCTTTTTCGTGGGCACGTGGACCTCAATGCCGTCCGCGTTTGCCTTGCCGCCGCAGAGGACGCGGGTCATGCCGCACCCCCCGTAGCCTTCGCGATGGCTGCACGGGCGCGGTGGATGGCTGAGCCACTCACCCGCAGGTTCGGTTGCGCGGGGCGCTGCTCGGAGTTGTGGCCGGTGTCGGCCATCGTGACCGTGGCGAGCGGGCCGAGAACGTCCTTCAGCGCCTCCAGCAGATCCGGCGCGGCTGCGATCAGGCGGGCGTTGGCTTCAGAGCCTTCGAGTCCACCGAACGAGTCGGCTATCCATTCGACCAAACCGCCGTCCTCGTGATTAGGGCCGACTATCTCGGCCTCGGCGGAGGTGTTCATGGACAGAATCCTCCACGGCCCCGGCGTATGCCCATTCATCGGTCCCGCTCCGCGAGCATCGCGTCGGCGAGCTTGTAGCAGCCCGGCGCCAGATTGGCCGCGTCTTTTTCGTCGAGGATTCCGCGCTCGTTCGCCGTCAGGCCCGCGAGCGCCTGCCCCGCGAACCAGTCGCGCAGCGTCATGCCGGGCCGGTCATAGCCACCGTCACTGCGCTCGGGGAAGGCGCGGACATCGTCGCGGGCGCTCATGACTGCCGCTCCCGGTACAGCGCATGGAGCGGGATGCCTCGCTCGTGCGCGTCGACCAACGTGGCCGAGAGCTTCAGGCAAACCTCGGCGTGACGAGCCAGCGCCTCGGCGTGGGCCAGCTCGCCCATGAGCGTCGCGTCGTCCTCGTCACGGCACGAGGCGTTCTCTTCGGCCAGGAGCCGGATCCCGCTGGCCACCAGCGACTCGTCGTCGACCTCGACCACCGTCGCGAGTTCCACGGCCTCCTTGCAGGCCGTCATGTAGGCCCACGGGCTCACCTTCGAGTCCTCGGACAGCGAGACCATCATGGCGAACGACGCCTTGAGGGTCGGGTGCGCCCGGTTCCTGACCTCGTGTGAGATCGTCGACGGCCTGCGCTTGAGAACGCGGGCCACCTCGTGCCTCGGGCCGGCGTACCGAATTGATCGCTTGGCCAGGCGTTCCGCGTGGCGGACCGTCCTCTTGGCCTTGTTCTTCATGGACATCGTTCCTCCGGGGTTGTGCAGGTTCCGCCACGATCCTGCTGGACCGCTCCCATTGGCGGTGGCCACGTTCGGGCCATGCTTCACGTTTCGATTCCTCTGGCTGAGGTCGTGCAGCTCCACCGCCTCGACCTCCGACGGACGCCCAGCATTCTCCGGCCCTTATCCGGCGTATTTGCGTTGAGCCCACGGGGAAGCGGCGAGCCAACGCCTGGGTGGACTCACCAGACTCCCGGATCTCAATCACTTCTTCCGGAAGGAGCTTTACGATCCCCGCGACCCCGTCCCCATTGCGGCCCTTTTGCGCCCTGTCACGAGCGTTGTCTTCAGCTGTTCCGAGCCATAGATGGTCCGGGTTCACGCATGCGCGGTTGTCGCATCGGTGGAGCACCCACAGATCCCCCGGAATACGGCCCACGAGAAGCGTGTAGGAGGCTCTGTGGGCCTGCTCTCGCTTTCCGTTCACGAAAAACTGGCCGTAACCGCTGTTGCCGTAGGTTCCCACCCAGAGCCAGCACCCAGTGTTCGGCTCTGGCTGCACCTTCGACCAGAATCGAGTCATCAGCCGCATGTGGCCCTGACTCGCCTTCGTCTCGTGCCAGTTGTTCAGGGCTTCCGTGATTTCGTGGGCTATCTCGTCCGTCTCTTTCTCTGGCGGAGGCGCCTCGCGGTCCAGCCACTGCTCATGGATGTCCTTCGATTTCTCCAGGAGCGCGAACAATGAGTCGCGGGAGAGGTCGGGGCGGTTCATGACGCGCTTCGTGGGCGCGGTCACGCCGCCTCCGGGGACCACTCACCAAGCGCCCACTGGTCGAGGAGTGACCGGCGGTACATGCGGTGGCGCCCGACCTTGTGGGAAGGGGCCTCGCCCTGGCGGGCCAGGCGCTGAAGGTGCTCCTCGCTGTAATCGAGGCTGTGGCGCTCCTTCAGATATTCGACCGCCTGGGCCGGCGTGATGGCCGATTCGCTTGCGGCGGAGGTTTCCATGTCGCACCCTGTTTCGTCTGACATTCAACGACATTTACCGTCATGCGACGATTATGTCCTACGGTACGACGATAATGGGGGACAGCGGCAACGCCTGTCAAGGGGCATGGTGAGACAGGATAGTCCCACGGATACACGGGCGGTCCGGGGGCGCCTCCAGGAGCGCCTGCACGAGAAGGGGATGAGCGCACGCGCCTTGGCCCTTCTGACGGGGGACCCGCCGAAGAACGTTCAGCGTTACGTGCGCGACGACGGAGGGGGCACGGACACGATTCCCGCCGACTTCATCGGGCGGTGTCAGGCCAGGGGGTTTGCGTCAGCCGCCTGGTTGCTTACGGGCGATGAGCCGAGGGACGTGGTCGGCCCTTCGGCGGAGCAGGCTGCCTTCCGTCAGGTCGCCGCCATCGTGGACCGAGTCAGGGCAGAATCGAAAGCCGCCGCCGCGAAGGCGGCGAAGCTGGAGGCGGGCCAAACCTCCGAAGTAGACTCCGACGCAGCTCCTCAGCCGCGGATTCCGGAGAAGCGGAAGCGGAAAACGACAGAGGGGTGAGGGCGTCCAGGTGATCCAAGATGAGCGGGAGGCGGTTGCGGTCGTGGCGCTTCGTCACCAGGAGGGGGTTGTCGGGGTGAGCGGGCCGCAAGGTGATGATGTCCCCAACCTCCACCCCCAACTCCTCAATCGCATACGTCGCCTCGTACACCGCTTTCACCCACTCCCTCCTGACCCGAACGTTGACCGAAGCCCTCAACCTACGGAGGCCCTGTGACGACGGCCAGACTGACCGCTACCCGCGGTTCGCGCCATGTCTGGATGGGACTCGTGGCCTTCCTCGTCGGATGCCTCGCGCTCCAGCCCGGCCAAGGCGTCCAACCTGACTTCGTCGGCCAATGGGGCTGCGACTACCCGGAAATCATGGAGCGGGCCGAGCGCCTGAAGGCCGAGCTTCCCGAGGGCCGCGCCTACATCCCCCAGGTCGGATGGAGCGCGTGCAGCGTCCTCGCCCATGTGGGCCAGCCCGACGACGTCGACCGCCAGCAGCTCGGCAACCAGAGGTCCGCGACGTGGTGGTACCGCACCGACGACGACGTGAAGATGCTCTCGCTGACGCAGGAGGGGCGACAGTGGCGGGTCGATTACGTGGGCTGGTGAGCACCCTCGAAGCCATCCGCGCCCGCCTCCGTCAACGCCTCACCGAAAAAGGCATCGACGCCAAGGCCCTCGCCGAACTCACCGGTCACAACGTCCGCACCGTCCAGGGCTACGTGGCCACCGAGGGTCGCTCCATCCCCGCGGACTTCATCGCCGACTGCGAGCTCGTGGGCTTCGCGGCGTGCCGGTGGCTGCTCACCGGCACGGGTCCGGCGGACGCGACCGAGCCTGGGGAGGCGGAGCGGAGGCTGGAGGCGGTCAGGAGGGCGCTGGCGCCCTGACGCCTCAGCCCTGCGCCGCCGGGCCCTGCACGATGAGCGTGATCGGATCCGAGGCCGGATGGCTCCCGTCGTCTCCGTCACACTCGACGACGACGTCGTCCCCGCCGGGCGTCCCCGCGGCCGCCAGGCGCAACTCGACACCGCCCCCGACCGCGATGGTGCTGCCGTTGGACAGGGTGATCGCCTCGGTGTTCACCTGCACGTTGGCGAGCGTGAAGTTCGCCGTCTCGTCGGTCCACGTTCCGTCCCCGTCGTCGGAGTAGATCGTGACCGTCGGGGTCCCCGTCAGGCTCTCGTCGGAATCGAGGTCCGCGGAGAGGTCTTTCGCCAGGTCGACAGTCTCGCCGGCGGTGACCCGCCATATCTTGCTTCGGTTCGCCATCAGTCAGGTCCGAGGTAGCGGGTGGTCGGATCGGGTCCGAGATAGCGGACCGTTCGGTCGGGGCCCAGCGCGTTGCCGGGGGTCACGCCCAGCGACGCGTCGAGCGTCAGCGTCACATCCGTGAACGTCAGGAGCCACGCGAGCGAGTCGGCGCTGAGAGCCCTGTCGTGCAGCAGTCCGACGTCCGTCATCGCCAGCGTCCAAGCCAGGGAATCCGCGACGAGCACCCGGTCGTGGAGAAGGCCCACGTCGGTCGGCGTGATCGCGTAGGAGCCCGGGTCGACGGAAAGGAGGAACCCGGCCACGTAGGTCAGCGTGACGTCCGTCATACTGACCGCGAACGCGAGGGAATCGACGTCGAGGGCGTAGCCGTAGAGCAGGTCCACGTCGGTGAACGACAGGACCGTGGCCATGGAGTCGGCCACGACGGTGAGCCCGAAGAAGACGTCGGTCATCGTCAGGCTGTACGACGCCGGATCGACGGCCAGGATGCGGCCGCGCATCAGGTCCACGTCCGTCATCGCCAGAGCGTAGGAGCCGGGATTGATCGTGAGGGTTCGGTCGAAGACCAGCGCGACGTAGGTCGGCGTGATCGCTACTGCCTCGGAGTCGACGGCCAGGACGCGGTCGTGG
>CALJKZ010000406.1 GCA_937983085.1 uncultured Gemmatimonadales bacterium | reverse complement strand
GGAGTCCGCATTGCTTGTCGACGTCCGGGCAGACGAGCTCGAGGTAGTGCACGGTCATGGCGGATGGTCCTGTAGGGAGTGGTGGGTACGAGGTCGGAGGAGGATACGCGTCGGCTCAGAGCCGTCCCAGGAGCGCGAGCATCGGCCCAGCGGAGACCATCCCGAAGACGGTACGCGATGTGTTCCACCGGCTCCAGCGGTCCTCGAAGTCGGCCCTCCCCGAAGCGTGACCTCGAACGCAACCATGATCCCTCCTCGACTGCCGGATACCTGCTGACCCGGGACCCACAGCCCGTGCTGCGGAGGCCCGAGGCAGAACGCGTCCCAAGGTAGGGGGTCGGCAGTCTTCACCGCACGCCGAAGCGACGCTCAGCTTCCCACGCGCGTCCCTACATCCGGAAGCGGCGGCCGTGGGGCGGAACGCCCGGAAGCCGAAGCCCGAGGTGTCCTGGAACTCCCGGGTGTAGCCGAAGAAGACCACGGTACCCGGCGACGGCTCGTACGCGAGGAGTCCCTCGAGTCGGAAGTCGTGCCGGTCGGATCCGGCGCGGGCGCGACAGCGGTCGTCGGAGCAGGTGTAGACCTGCTCACCGGTCACTGGGTCGAGGACGTCGCCCCGCTCCTGACTCGAGTACTCGCCGATGCCGCGCACGAAGAGGGACCGGGAGATCTGATACCGGCCCTGGATCCGCGGGATGGTGGCTGAGGAATACTCGGAACCGTCGCGGGAGCGGTAGATGCGCGAGTGACGCACTCCGACCTCGGCCTGGAAGGCGCCGGTGGGAACGAAGGTCAGACCCACGTCACCGCCCCAGCTCTCGCCCACGTCCACGGGAATGCCGCCAGCGAAGATGGGCGTCTCCCGCCACGAGGCGCCGATGGACCCTCGAATCCGCTCCCACGTGCTCACCCAGGAGCGCAGGCTCACCTGCTGGAGGCCGCCAAAGAGGGTCGGGTCCACGGTGAGTGGCAATAGTGAAGCCTCGTCGGGTCCGGCGAAGTAGTCGCCGTAGTACTCCTCGCCGAAGTTGTAGCTGGAGCGGCGGTAGTCGAAGAAGGTCCCGATGTTGCCCCGGAAGAAGGCCCTCAGCCCCACCTCGAAGTCGGTCTCGAGAGGACCGTTTCCGGCCCAGAAGTCGGACCGCTGCCAGTAGGACTGGGCTTCGACGGACGGGCCCCAGCTCTCCACCAGAGCGCCGCGCTTGCCGCGGAAGGTGTAGCTCGTGCGCCCTTCCACCTGGGTGATGCCGGTACGACGGATGAAGCCGCTGCCGGCCTGGAAGCTGTCCATGACGTCCTCGAAGGACGCACTCATGGAGAGCGATCGGCTGGAGCGACGCACCGATGCGCTCAGGAGGGAGCCATAGTCGGTGTCGAGTCCATCCATGACGCCGGCGCGGGCGGCGGCTATCATCTCTACGGTGCACCGGCCGCCGAGCACGCGGCGCGGGTCGGCTCCCACCACGCGATTGAAGCCCTCACCCGGGCGCGTCCGATCCGTGTAGACCATGCCCAAAGACGAGCTGGCCCCGACGTCGCGCTTCACGCGGACCAGATTGACAATGGGGTTGTCGCCGGGCCCGGAGACGTCATCGACGGCGCCGAGGTACGCGACGTTGAAGCTGCCGACCTTGCCGGAGATCTTCGCCGCCCCGATGGGATTCACGATGGAGCGCGTGTAGACGAGGCGCTTCGGCATGTTGAAGACGTCGGCCCCCTCGAGGAAGAACGGACGCTGCTCCCGGAGGAAGAGGGCGAAGCGCTCGTTCACGGCGATCTGCCCGGCGTCGGCCTCGATCTGGCTGAAGTCGGGGTTCACCGTCCCGTCGAGGGTGAGGTTGGAGGTGAGGCCGTACGTCACGTTCAGGCCCATCTCCGAGTTCGTCCCGCCGTAGGAGAGCCGATCGAGGTCGGAATCGAAGGTGCCCGACACCGAGCCCACCACCGTCGGGTTGATCTCCAGGAACATGCCCGGGTCGAGATTCGTCAGCCCGCGAACCTTCCCCGACTGCGCCAAGCGATTGGCCTGATCGGCGGTGATGGGCGCCCACGACTGCGAGTAGCCGGTGCGTCGAATGCTCCGCTGGATCTGCAGGCCCCAGTCCTGGGACTCGAGCTCGGGGAAGCGGAGCGATTTGATGGGGATGCGCATCTCCACCGAATAGCCCGCTTCGTCCATGCGTCCGTTGGACTGCCAGAGGAAGTCGGGGCTCCAGTCGATGGGATCTCCCCATCCACGGCCGCCACCTTCGGACCAGAGGCCGTCGCCCTGGATGCCGTAGGGGTTCACCGTGAAGACGTACGCCCGGCGCTGGTCGTCGAACGTATCGAGGATGACGCGCACGTAGTCGTCGGACCGGGCGTAGCCGTCCCGCTCCGTCATGGTGGCCCGGACACCACCGCTACTGTCGTCGGCGCGGATGGCGAAGTAGAGGGCGTCTGCAGTAAGGAGCATGCGCACCTCGGTATTCTCCGAGGCCGGCGCCCCCTCCACGGGGTCGTACTGGGTGAACCCCGTGAGAAGGGCAGCCCTCTCCCATGCGGCATCGTCGAGACGCCCGTCGATGCGGATCCGGGGATCGGCGACGACGGGGGCTGTGACGTCGAGCTGGCGGGCCGAGCCGTCGTACTCGACGGCGATCTCCTCACGGGCCGCTCCGCCGTTTCGCGTTTCAGCTGGAA